>NZ_CACSJY010000023.1:0-93078 GCF_902706155.1 Pseudomonas sp. 18058 | reverse complement strand
ACGCTGCGATCTTTTGATCTTGTGTTTAAAAATCAATCAAGATCAAAAGATCGCAGCGTGCCGCAGCTCCTACAGGGGGCAGCCCAGGGTTAGCGAACCCAGCGCTCGCGGCGCCAGATCTGCTGTTCGGACTTGGTCTGGAACGTCCACGCCACGAAACGGCTCTGCTTCTGGCCCTGCGACATCTCCACGACCTGGCTTTCCAGCACGCCGGCCTTTTTCAGCGCGGTTTCGATGGCTGGCAGGTTCGACGCCTTCGACACCAAGGTGCTGAACCACAGCACTTTGTGCTGGAAATTCGCGCTCTCGGCGATCAGTTGCGTCACGAAACGCGCTTCGCCGCCTTCACACCACAGCTCGGCCGACTGGCCACCGAAGTTCAGCACCGGCAGTTTGCGTTTCGGATCGGCCTTGCCCAGGGCGCGCCATTTGCGCTCGCTGCCCTTGGTCGCTTCGTCCATCGAGGCGTGGAACGGCGGGTTGCACATGGTCAGGTCAAAGCGCTCGCCCGGCTCAAGCAGGCCGATCAGGATGTGCTTGCGGTTTTCCTGCAGGCGCAACTGGATCACCTTGTTCAAGTCGTTGGACTGAACAATAGCTTTGGCGGCAGCCACCGCCGTCGGGTCGATTTCAGAACCGAGGAAGTGCCAGCGGTATTCGCTGTTGCCGATCAGCGGGTACACGCAGTTGGCGCCCATGCCGATGTCCAGCACGTTGACGATTGCGCCGCGCGGCACCTTACCGTCGTTCATGCTCGCCAGCAGGTCAGCGAGGAAGTGCACGTAATCGGCACGGCCCGGCACAGGCGGGCAGAGGTAATCTGCCGGGATGTCCCAATGCTGGATGCCATAAAACGACTTGAGCAGCGCCCGGTTGAACACGCGCACCGCGTCGGGGCTGGCGAAGTCGATGCTTTCCTTGCCGTACGGGTTGATGATCACGAACTTCGCCAGTTCCGGCGTGGTCTTGATCAGCGCCGGGAAGTCGTAACGACCCTGATGGCGATTGCGCGGGTGCAGGCTGGCCTTTTCACGCGGCTCGACGGTCTTGGCCGGGGTCGCGGAGTCGGGCTTTTTGCGCGCAGGTTTGGGTGTGCGGGGGGCGTTCATGGGCGTGGTCGATTCGGGTATGGCTGAAAGTGGCGGGTATTGTCCCACATTGACGAGCTATGCGCCGATCCCATGTAGGAGCTGCCGCAGGCTGCGATCTTTTGATGTTGATTTTTAGAAGCAAGATCAAAAGATCGCAGCCTGCGGCAGCTCCTACAGGGGAAATGTGGTGGGCATAAAAAAGGGAGGCCACTTGGGCCTCCCTTTTTCAATGCGATTTGCCGTTACAGGCTGGCAATCCGCGCGTGTTGCTCGGCCAGTTTGGCCAGGGCTTGTTCAGCCTCGGCCAGTTTGGCGCGTTCCTTCTCGATGACTTCGGCCGGGGCCTTGTCAACGAATCCGGCGTTGGACAATTTGCCGCCAACACGCTGAACTTCACCCTGCAAACGCAAGATTTCCTTGTCCAGACGCGCCAGCTCGGCGCCCTTGTCGATCAGACCGGCCATCGGCACCAGCACTTCCATCTCGCCAACCAGTGCGGTGGCGGACAACGGTGCTTCTTCGCCTGCCGCCAGAACGGTGATCGATTCCAGACGCGCCAGTTTCTTCAGCAGCGCTTCGTTCTCGGTCAGACGGCGCTGGTCTTCAGCGCTGACGTTCTTCAGGTAGATCGGCAGTGGCTTGCCCGGGCCGATGTTCATTTCGCCACGGATGTTGCGCGTGCCGAGCATCAGTTCCTTGAGCCACTCGATGTCGTTCTCGGCGGCCGGATCGATGCGCTCTTCGTTGGCCACCGGCCACGGTTGCAGCATGATCGTCTTGCCCTGAATACCGGCCAGCGGCGCGATGCGCTGCCAGATTTCTTCAGTGATGAACGGCATGAACGGATGCGCCAGACGCAGCGCCACTTCCAATACGCGAACCAGCGTACGGCGAGTGCCGCGCTGACGTTCAACCGGCGCATTCTCGTCCCACAGCACTGGCTTGGACAGTTCCAGGTACCAGTCGCAGTACTGGTTCCAGATGAACTCGTACAGCGCTTGCGCCGCCAGGTCGAAACGGAACTGATCGAGTTGACGGGTCACTTCGGCTTCGGTGCGTTGCAGCTGCGAGATGATCCAGCGATCCGCCAGCGACAGCTCGTAGGCTTCGCCGTTCTGGCCGCAATCTTCGCCCTTGTCCAGAACGTAACGCGCGGCGTTCCAGATCTTGTTGCAGAAGTTGCGATAGCCTTCAACGCGGCCCATGTCGAACTTGATGTCGCGACCGGTCGAAGCCAGCGAGCAGAAGGTGAAGCGCAGGGCGTCGGTGCCGTAGCTGGCGATGCCGTCGGCGAACTCGTCGCGGGTCTGCTTCTCGATCTTCTTCGCCAGTTTCGGCTGCATCATGCCGGAGGTGCGCTTCTGCACCAGGTCTTCCAGCTCGATACCGTCGATGATGTCCAGCGGGTCAAGGACGTTGCCCTTGGACTTGGACATCTTCTGGCCCTGACCATCACGCACCAGACCGTGTACATAAACGGTCTTGAACGGTACCTGCGGCGTGCCGTCCTCGTTTTTGATCAGGTGCATGGTCAGCATGATCATCCGGGCAACCCAGAAGAAAATGATGTCGAAGCCCGTCACCAGCACGTCGGTGGAGTGGAATTTCTTCAGGAATTCGGTCTTTTCCGGCCAGCCCAGAGTGGAGAACGTCCACAGACCGGAACTGAACCAGGTGTCGAGTACGTCATTGTCCTGTTGCAGCGCAACGTCCGGGCCGAGGTTGTGCTTGGCACGCACTTCGGCTTCGTCGCGACCGACATAGACTTTGCCCGACTCGTCATACCAGGCCGGAATCCGGTGGCCCCACCACAGCTGACGGCTGATGCACCAATCCTGAATGTCGCGCATCCACGAGAAGTACATGTTTTCGTACTGCTTCGGTACGAACTGGATGCGACCGTCTTCAACGGCAGCAATCGCAGGCTCGGCCAAAGGCTTGGTCGACACGTACCACTGGTCGGTCAGCCACGGCTCGATGATGGTGCCGGAGCGGTCGCCTTTCGGCACTTTCAGGGCGTGGTCGTTGACGCTGACCAACAGGCCGGCGGCGTCGAACGCGGCAACGATCTGCTTGCGCGCTTCGAAACGCTCGAGGCCGGCGTATTCAGTTGGAATTGCGCCGTCGATGCTGTCGTTCAGCGTACCGTCGAGGTTGAACACCTGGGCTGCCGGCAGCACGTTGGCGTTCTTGTCGAAGATGTTCAGCAGCGGCAGATTGTGGCGCTTGCCGACTTCGTAGTCGTTGAAATCGTGGGCCGGGGTGATTTTCACGCAACCGGTGCCGAATTCAGGATCGCAGTAATCGTCGGCGATGATCGGGATGCGGCGGCCAACCAGTGGCAGCTCGACAAACTTGCCGATCAGGGCTTGGTAGCGCTCATCGTTCGGGTTCACTGCAACGGCGGAGTCGCCGAGCATGGTTTCCGGACGGGTGGTCGCGACGATCAGGAAATCGTTGCCATCAGCGGTTTTCGCACCGTCGGCCAGCGGGTACTTCAGGTTCCACAGGAAACCTTTCTCGTCGTGGTTTTCCACTTCGAGGTCGGAAATTGCCGTGTGCAGCTTGGTGTCCCAGTTGACCAGACGCTTGCCGCGATAGATCAGACCGTCTTCGTGCAGACGCACGAACGCTTCTTTAACGGCTTCCGAGAGACCGTCGTCCATGGTGAAGCGCTCGCGGCTCCAGTCCACGGACGAGCCGAGACGGCGGATCTGACGGCTGATGTTGCCGCCGGACTGATCCTTCCATTCCCAGACTTTCTCGAGGAATTTTTCGCGACCCAGATCGTGGCGATTCTGGCCCTGGGCTTCGAGTTGACGCTCCACCAGCATCTGCGTGGCGATACCGGCGTGGTCGGTGCCCGGCTGCCACAGGGTGTTGCGACCCTGCATGCGGCGGAAACGGATCAAGGCGTCCATGATCGCGTTGTTGAAACCGTGACCCATGTGCAGGCTGCCGGTGACGTTCGGCGGCGGGATCATGATGGTGTAGGAGTCGCCCGCGCCTTGCGGGGCGAAGTAGTTCTCGGACTCCCAGGTGTTGTACCAGGAAGTTTCAATGGCGTGCGGCTGGTAGGTCTTATCCATGCGCGGCGGGACCCTATTGGCATTAATTCAGGAAAAGCCGACGAGTATAGCGGGGCATGGGGCCGAGGGCGAGCGGGGCGGATCGAGTGTCTGTCCGTGCGCGCAATGAGTTGTACGCCTATACCCATTGTGACGTTCTGGCCGGCGGTGAATCGCGGGGTTTCTGCCGCGCCTCTTTGACTTCGAGTGACTGAATGAAACTGTCCGAGACTTCACTGAATACCAATACGCCGTCGGTCATGGCCTGTGATGCCCGTGGTCTGTCGGTGCGAGAAGTGCAATATCACCGCCATCCCGATTCGCCAGCGATCACCCACGCACGCATTACCTGTCATCAGTTCGATGCGCGCGGCATCAACGTTCGAAGCGCTGACCCGCGTTTGAATGAGGCAGGGCTGGCCAACTTCATCCATATCACGAGCCTTTCCGGCACTGTGCTGTGCCAGGAAGGCGTCGACAATGGCACTGTCGTGACGCTGAATGACGCGGCTGGCCGGTCGTTCAGGGTGGTGAGCAACATTCACTCCGGTGACGATGGCGCAGACATCAATCGGCATGCCGTGACCCGAATCTTTCAATACGAAAGCAATAATCTGCGAGGACGCCCGGTTAGCCTTGTCGAACAGAGCGCAGAGGGTGTCCGCCGAATCAGCGAGCGCTGGCGATATGCGGGGAACAGTGACTTTGAAGCGTCGCAGAACCTGGCCGGGCAATGGGTGAGCCACTACGACACGGCGGGGCTGGTCAGAGTCGACAGTTTGGCGCTAAGCGGCGTAGCGCTGTCCGTTACTCGTCGTCTGCTGGCGCACGCCGAAAACCCGGACGCCGTTGCCGATTGGCAAGGCGAAGACGCTCAGGCCTGGGATGCCTTGCTGGCGGCCAAGGGCTTCACCCACCAGACCACCACCGATGCGACGGGCGCGGAACAGACCACCACGGACGCTGCGGGCAACCGACAGCGCATGGCATATGACGTGGCCGGTCTGCTTACGAGCCGTTGGCTAACCCTGAAAAATCGGCTCGAGAAAAATATTCTGAAGTCCCTGACTTACTCGGCGGCCGGCCAAACGCTGCGCGAAGAACACGCTAATGGCGTGGTGACTCGTTGGGGATACGAGGAAGAGACGCAACGCTTGCTGGGGATAAATGTACAAAGACCGGTCGGTCACGTGTCCGGGGCGAAAGTCTTGCAAGATCTGAAATATCAATATGACCCGGTCGGTAATGTACTCGGCGTACATAACGATGCAGAAGAAACCCGCTTCTGGCGTAATCAGGAAGTCGTGCCGCAGCACACTTACGTCTATGACAGTCTCTACCAATTGGTCAGCGCCACGGGGCGTGAGATGGCGAATGCCGGCCGGCAGCATAGCTTTCCTGTCGTATCCGGTTTCGACAGTGCCACTTACACGGCTTATACGCGCACTTACAGCTACGACGAGGCGGGCAATCTGACGCGGATTCGCCACTGCGCGCCAGTGTCCGATCACTGCCACACCACAACCGTTACGGTCAGCCACTGCAGCAATCGCGGCGTGACAAGTCTCCTTTGCACTGATCCGCGAGAAGTGGACGGCTGGTTCACCGCAGGCGGCCAGCAAACAATCCTGCAACCCGGTCAACCGCTGGCCTGGACGTCCCGCAACGAAATTCTGAAGGTCACTCCGGTTGAGCGAGGTGGCGCAAAAGATGACGTCGAGAGCTACCGCTATGACGGCGGCAGTCAACGGCTCTTGAAGATCACTACCCAGAACACCATCAGCACCACGCGGGAGCAGCAGGTGATTTACCTGCCCGCGCTGGAGCTAAGGACTATGAAAATCAACGGCACTGAAGTGCAGCGTTTACAGGTCATCAGCGTGGGAGCTAGCGGTCAGTCGTCGGTGCGGGTATTGCACTGGGAGAGCGGAAGACCAGAAGACATCAGTAACGATCAGTTGTGTTACAGCCATGATGATCTGATCGGCAGCAGCGGGCTGGAAGTCGATGCGCAGGGGAAAGTGATCAGCCGCGAAGAATACTTTCCTTACGGCGGTACGGCAGTCTGGACGGCGAGAAATGCAGTGGAGGCGAGTTTCAAAACCGTCAGGTATTCAGGCAAGGAGCGCGATGCAACGGGGCTTTACTACTATGGCTGGCGTTACTACCTGCCATGTATTGGACGCTGGTTGAGTGCTGATCCGGCCGGAGCGATAGACGGGATGAACCTGTATGTCATGGCCGGCAACAACCCGGTTACATTCCGTGACAGTAACGGGTTATCAATACAAGGCCAGGAGGCCAGGCGCCGCGTGGGTGAGTCGTTTGTTCATCCTCGGCATATGCCTGTCTTTGAAAGAATTTCAAAGGTGCAAAATATTGCCCTGAGCGTTCGTGAATCAGGCAGTCACACGATCAATGCGTTGGGTGAAGGCGCGGCCGCCAAAGGGCATGACATTCTTGAGAAAACCATAAAGCAAAGTTCGCTGACGGGCGTTTATGGTGAACAGGCTGGCGCCATGCTTCAGAGGGCCGAGAGCAGTGGGTTTGTCGGGCGAGTGGGCAAGTGGAACAAGGCGGGCCTGCAGGGTGTTTATGCGCGCAATAACGTAAGTTTTGAAGACACGACTTACGACATCAATTTGCAAAGCCCCGTAGAGCACGAACTGGTTGATTCCTGGATCAAGTTCAAGATCGTCACGCCTTATACGGGCGATTACGACATGCATGACATCATTCGTTTCAGCGGCGACGAGGGGTATGTCCCTGAATCGGGAAGTG
The DNA here is from genome assembly GCF_902706155.1 of Pseudomonas sp. 18058. Taxonomy (NCBI): domain Bacteria; kingdom Pseudomonadati; phylum Pseudomonadota; class Gammaproteobacteria; order Pseudomonadales; family Pseudomonadaceae; genus Pseudomonas; species Pseudomonas sp. 18058. Next base: position 86,138 of record NZ_CACSJY010000023.1, on the reverse strand, counting down.
TCGATGAGACAGAAATAAAGGATCTGATCAATCTTGGCGTTGCGGCATCTGACCCGGCGAGGTCATTCGAAGACGTCTCGATGAATGTTGTTCGTCACGGGCCGCAAGTGAACTTCGTTTCTTATATGTGGAAAAACGAGTTTGAAAAAGTCCAGGCCGACAATGGTTATCTCGCTGCAGTGGCGCGGCCAGGCCCGTTTCCGATAGCGATGGTGCACCAGGGGCGGTGGAGCATTCTGGAGAATAGCCATGAGCTGTTCGAGTTCTACGGCTCTACCAATACCGTTGTTCCGGAACACTGGGCGCAAGAATTTGTGGGGCGAGGAGGGGCAATGGTCGCCACTCCCCGGCACGCGAAAATTCTGGATAAGTTCCGCAGGGCAAATACGGTCTGAAAGCTTATTCGTATTGGCTGAGCAGCCTTTCCATCCGCGCATCGAGGCGCCGTTTGATTTCGGTTTCGATGTGCGGCGCGAAGTCGTCGATCACGTCTTGCATGATCAATTGCGCGGCGGCGCGCAGTTCGCTGTCGAGGTGGAGCAGGGCGTCCGGGCCTTTATTCACCGGTGTCGCAGGTTGCGCGGCCGGCGCCGGCGCCGGCGTTGGCGCAGGTTGCGGTTCGACGGCTTGCAGTTCATTGCCAACCGCTTCGAACAACATCGGAATTTGTTCCTGTTCACCTTCATCGACCGTATCGGTCAACAGCGGTGGTTGCAGGTTGTCGTCGCCGAGCAACTGACGGATCGATTCGAGATCGTCCAGCAGGTGTGTCGGCTTTTGCTGCGGTTTCGGAGTGTCCATTGGAATGCTCAGAGTCGCTGTAAACGGTGATCTTGCAGAGGATAGCCCTGTTCGCGGTAGAAGCGAAAACTCTCCCGCGCCGCGGCACGAATCGTCGGGTCTTCGACCACCACTTCCGCCACCCGGGCGAACTTGTTGGCGAAGGCCGGGACTTTCAGGTCGAGGTTGACCAGCAAATCCTGATGCTGACCGCAGTCATCACCCACACCCAGCACGATCAAACCGTCCGGTTCGCTGTCGGCAGGGCCATGCGGCACGAAGCTTTCGCCCTTGAACGCCCACAGGCGCGCATCGAGATCGTCACGCTGGGCGGCATCGCTGCAATGCAGATAGATGCGGTGGCCCATGCGCCAGGCTTTCTCGGTGAGCTTGCAGGCGAAGTCCAGGCGAGCCGAAGGGTCGGCGCTGGGCAGAATGTAAAAATCGACTTTGGTCATTGCGGTTCCAGAGCGGCAAGCGGCGTCACCCGAGAGTGACGCCGCCGCCCATCAGCGGGTTCAGGCTTTGGCGCGATCCAGCAGGTACTGGGTCAGCAGTGGCACCGGACGGCCAGTGGCGCCCTTGTCCTTGCCGCCGCTGGTCCATGCGGTGCCCGCGATGTCCAGGTGCGCCCAGTTGAGGTTCTTGGTGAAGCGCGACAGGAAGCACGCGGCGGTGATGGTGCCGGCTTTCGGGCCGCCAATGTTGGCGATGTCGGCGAACGGGCTGTCCAGTTGCTCCTGGTACTCGTCGAACAGCGGCAGTTGCCAGGCGCGGTCGTCAGCAGCCTGGCCAGCGCTGAGCAGTTGGCCGATCAGTTCGTCGTTGTTGCCCAGCAGACCCGAGGTGTGCGCACCCAGTGCGACGACGCAAGCACCGGTCAGGGTGGCGATGTCGATCACCGCTTGTGGCTTGAAGCGCTCGGAGTAGGTCAGCGCATCGCACAGCACCAGACGGCCTTCGGCGTCGGTGTTGAGGATTTCCACGGTCTGGCCGCTCATGGTGGTGACGATGTCGCCTGGACGGGTCGCGTTGCCGCTCGGCATGTTTTCCGCGCAAGCGAGGATGCACACCAGGTTGATCGGCAGTTTCAGCTCAAGCACGGCGCGCAAGGTACCGAACACCGAGGCAGCGCCGCCCATGTCGTACTTCATTTCGTCCATGCCGGCGCCCGGCTTCAGGCTGATGCCGCCGGTGTCGAAAGTGATGCCTTTGCCGACCAGTGCGTACGGCTTCTCGGATTTCTTGCCGCCGTTGTATTGCATGACGATCAGACGTGGCGGTTGCTCGCTGCCTTGGCCGACGGCGTAGAACGAACCCATGCCCAAAGACTTGATCTTCTTCTCGTCGAGGACTTCGACTTTCAGATCCTTGAATTCTTTGCCCAGGTTTTTGGCTTGTTCGCCAAGGAAGGTCGGGTGGCAGATGTTCGGTGGCAGATTGCCCAGATCACGGGTGAAGGCCATGCCGTTGGCGATCGCGGTGGCGTGATTCACGGCGCGCTGCACTTCAGCCTGGGCAGCCTTGATGGTCAGCAGGGTGATTTTTTTCAGTGCGCGCGGTTCGGCTTTCTGGCTCTTGAACTGGTCGAAAGTGTATTCACCGTCCACCAGGGTTTCCGCCAGCAGACGGGTTTTGCCGTAGCTGTCGCGGTTTTTAACAATAACTTCATCCAGCGCCAGCACGGCGTCGCTGCCGTTCAGGCCTTTCAGAGTATTGAGGATACCGGCAACGATTTTGCGGAACGGACGGTCGCCCAGTTCTTCATCCTTGCCCACGCCAACCAACAGCACGCGCTCGGCTTTGAGGTTAGGCAGGCTGTGCAGCAGCAGGCTTTGACCGACTTTTCCGGCCAGATCGCCACGCTTGAGGACGGCGCTGATCGCGCCACCGCTCAGTTCGTCGACCTGTTTGGCGGCGGCGCCGAGTTTGCGGCCTTCGCCGACGGCAACCACCAGGGTGGCGGTTTTCAACGTTTCTGGGCTAACGCTTTTTACAACCAGTTCCATGTCCGGATCCCTGAATGAATGGTCAACACGCAGGCGTTCGACGGTGTCCGCAGTCGCCTGCTTATAAATAGAAGAGGCGCAGGCCAAAGCCTGCGACAAGGGCCGCAGTTTGAACCTCGCTCCCCGCGCCTGACAACCCTCGGTTGTACGATCTGCAACGGATTACAGACATGGATGAGTGTGCGCAGTGACAGGCGCCCCCAATCACAGGATAATGCCGCATCTTTTTCCGACGGCTCTGCGTTGCGGGCCGGTCGGTGTGTTTGCTTGTTTGGCCGCCTTAGCCTGACAACCCTGGAGTGTCTGGTTTGATCGTCTTCCGTTATCTGTCCCGCGAAGTCCTGCTGACCCTCAGCGCCGTGAGTGCCGTGCTGCTGGTCATCATCATGAGCGGTCGCTTCATCAAATATCTGGCTCAGGCCGCTGCCGGCCAGCTCGATCCGGGCTCGTTGTTCCTGATCATGGGCTTTCGTTTGCCGGGGTTCTTGCAACTGATTCTGCCGCTGGGCCTGTTCCTCGGGATCCTGCTGGCCTACGGTCGCCTGTACCTCGAAAGCGAAATGACCGTGCTCTCGGCCACCGGCATGAGCCAGCAGAAGCTGTTTCGCATGACCTTGTTCCCGGCGACCCTGGTGGCGCTGGTGGTGGCATGGCTGAGCCTGGGCCTCGCACCACAAGGTGCCAACCAGTTCCAGTTGCTGCTGAACAAGCAGGATGCGCTGACCGAGTTCGACACCCTTGAGCCGGGTCGCTTCCAGGCGCTGCGCGACGGTACGCGGGTGACGTACACCGAAACCCTGACCGACGACCGGATCAATCTGGGCGGCGTGTTCATTTCGCAGAAAAACCTCGGTGCCGACAAGAAAGATCGCGGGATTTCCATTCTGGTGGCCGAGTCGGGTCTTCAGGAAAGTCGCAAGGACGGCACTCGCTACCTGATCCTCAAAAACGGTTACCGCTATGACGGCAGCCCGGGTCAGGCGGATTATCGTGCGGTGCATTACGAAACCTACGGTGTGCAGTTGCCCAAGCCGGAAGTCAGTGAAGAAGTCACCGACCGTGACGCCATGCCGACCTCAGCCTTGCTTGGAAGTGATGACATCCGCTCCAAAACCGAACTGCAATGGCGTCTTTCCCTGCCGCTGCTGGTGTTTATCGTGACCCTGATGGCGGTGCCGCTGTCGCGGGTCAATCCGCGTCAAGGGCGTTTCCTCAAGCTGCTGCCGGCGATTCTTCTTTATATGGCTTACCTGACCATCCTGATTGCCGCCCGTGGCGCCCTCGAAAAAGGCAAGATCCCGCCGACCCTCGGGTTGTGGTGGGTGCACGCGATCTTCCTGTTTATCGGTCTCGGCCTGCTTTATTGGGAGCCTTTGCGCCTGAAGATGGCCAGCCGTCGCAGCGCTGCGCTGGAGGTGGCTCGTGGTTAAACTCGACCGCTACATCGGCAGCAGCGTGTTCATGGCGATCATCGCTGTGCTGGCGATCATTCTGGGTCTGGCGACGTTGTTCGCTTTTATCGATGAAATGAGCGACGTCAGCGACACCTACACACTGATGGATGTGCTGAGCTTCGTGATGCTCACCGCGCCGCGCCGTCTCTACGAAATGCTGCCGATGGCCGCGCTGATTGGCTGTCTGATCGGTCTCGGCAGTCTGGCCAGCAGCAGCGAACTGACGGTCATGCGCGCCGCTGGTGTATCGATCGGGCGCATCGTCTGGGCAGTGATGAAACCGATGCTGGTACTGATGCTGGCCGGTTTGCTGATCGGCGAATACGTCGCGCCAGCCACCGAAAGCATGGCTCAGGCCAATCGCTCGCTGGCCCAGGGCAGCGGCGATGCGCAAAGTGCCAAACACGGTATGTGGCACCGTCAGGGTGAAGAGTTCATCCACATCAACGCCGTTCAACCCAACGGTTTGCTGTACGGCGTGACGCGTTATCACTTCGACAAAGAGCGTCATCTGCTGAGTTCGAGCTTCGCCAAAAAAGCCGAATTCGACAAGGATCACTGGCAGCTTAGCGGTGTCACCACCACGGTTTTCCATGAGCGCAGAACCGAAGTGGTCAACGTGCCGGCCGAGCGTTGGGACGTGTCCCTGAGCCCGCAGTTGCTCAGCACGGTGGTGATGGCGCCGGAATCGCTGTCGATCAGCGGTCTGTGGGGTTACATCCACTATCTTTCTGAACAAGGCCTGAGCAACGGCCGTTATTGGCTGGCGTTTTGGGTCAAGGTGTTGCAGCCGCTGGTGACTGCTGCGTTGGTGTTGATGGCGATCTCGTTCATCTTCGGCCCGCTGCGTTCCGTGACCCTCGGTCAGCGTGTGTTCACCGGTGTGCTGGTCGGCTTCACCTTCCGCATCGTCCAGGATTTGCTCGGCCCTTCGAGCCTGGTGTTCGGTTTCTCGCCGCTGTTTGCGGTGCTGGTGCCGGCCGGCGTGTGTGCGCTGCTCGGTGTCTGGCTGCTGAGACGGGCGGGTTGATGCCGCCGGTTTTGCCAGTGTTTTAACCTCGAAAACGCCTCGGTCGACAGATCGGGGCGTTTTTGCATGCAATCCGGGTGACAGGTGAACGTGACGCTTGCGCCGTGTATCAGGTACAATTCCCGGCTATTTTTCGGCGGGCTATGCCTGCAGCCTTTTTGAGTGTTGATCCGTGAGTGATTTGAGTCATATCCGCAATTTCTCCATCATCGCCCACATTGACCATGGCAAGTCGACGCTGGCCGATCGCTTCATCCAGATGTGCGGCGGCCTGGCCGAGCGTGAAATGGAAGCCCAGGTACTGGATTCCATGGATCTGGAACGTGAACGCGGGATCACCATCAAGGCCCACAGCGTCACCCTGTATTACACCGCCAAAGACGGTATCAAGTACCAGCTGAACTTCATTGACACCCCGGGCCACGTCGACTTCACCTACGAAGTCAGCCGTTCCCTGGCCGCGTGTGAAGGTGCACTGCTGGTGGTCGACGCCGGTCAAGGCGTTGAAGCCCAGTCCGTGGCCAACTGCTACACCGCGATCGAGCAGGGCCTTGAGGTCATGCCGGTATTGAACAAGATCGACCTGCCACAGGCTGATCCTGATCGCGTCAAAGACGAAATCGAGAAGATCATCGGCATCGATGCCACCGACGCCGTCACCTGCAGCGCCAAAACCGGCCTGGGGGTCGACGAAGTGCTCGAGCGTCTGGTGCACACCATTCCTGCGCCGACCGGCAACATCGAAGATCCGCTGCAAGCGTTGATCATCGACTCCTGGTTCGACAACTACCTGGGCGTTGTCTCCCTGGTGCGTGTGCGTCATGGCCGCGTGAAGAAGGGCGACAAGATCCTCGTCAAGTCCACCGGCAAGATCCATCTGGTCGACAGCGTTGGCGTGTTCAACCCGAAGCACACCGCTACTGCTGACCTGAAGGCCGGCGAAGTGGGCTTCATCATCGCCAGCATCAAAGACATTCACGGTGCACCGGTCGGTGACACCCTGACCCTGAGTTCGACCCCGGACGTTGAAGTGCTGCCTGGCTTCAAACGCATCCAGCCGCAGGTTTACGCCGGTCTGTTCCCGGTCAGCTCCGACGACTTCGAGGATTTCCGCGAAGCATTGCAGAAGCTGACCCTCAACGACTCGTCGCTGCAATACACCCCGGAAAGCTCCGACGCACTGGGCTTCGGCTTCCGTTGCGGCTTCCTCGGCATGCTGCACATGGAAATCATCCAGGAGCGCCTCGAGCGCGAGTACGACCTGGACCTGATCACCACCGCGCCAACGGTAATTTTCGAACTGGTTTTGAAGACCGGTGAAACAATTTACGTCGACAACCCATCCAAGCTTCCGGATGTGTCGTCGATCGAAGACATGCGCGAGCCAATCGTGCGCGCCAATATCCTGGTGCCGCAGGAGCACTTGGGTAACGTCATCACCCTGTGCATCGAGAAACGTGGCGTACAAGTCGACATGCTGTTCCTCGGCAATCAGGTGCAGGTCACTTACGACTTGCCGATGAACGAAGTGGTACTCGACTTCTTCGACCGTCTCAAATCCACCAGCCGCGGCTATGCTTCGCTGGATTACCATTTCGATCGTTACCAATCGGCTAATCTGGTGAAACTGGACGTGCTGATCAACGGCGACAAGGTCGACGCTTTGGCGCTGATCGTGCACCGTGACAACTCGCACTACAAAGGTCGCCAGTTGACCGAGAAGATGAAAGAACTGATTCCTCGTCAGATGTTCGACGTGGCGATCCAGGCCGCCATTGGCGGTCAGATCGTGGCACGGACAACCGTCAAGGCGCTCAGAAAGAACGTATTGGCCAAGTGCTACGGCGGTGACGTTAGCCGTAAGAAAAAACTGCTTGAAAAGCAGAAGGCCGGTAAAAAACGCATGAAGCAGGTCGGCAACGTGGAAATTCCACAAGAAGCCTTCCTTGCAGTGCTCAGGTTGGATAGTTAGGTCCTATGTCACTAAATTTCCCGCTGTTGCTGGTCATCGCCGTGTTCGTCTGCGGCCTGTTGGCGTTGCTTGATCTGTTGATCCTTGCACCGCGTCGGCGTGCCGCCATTGCCTCTTATCAGGGCAGTGTCGGTCAGCCAGATGTCGTGGTGGTCGAGAAACTCAACAAAGAGCCGCTGCTGGTTGAATACGGCAAGTCGTTCTTCCCGGTGTTGTTCATCGTGCTGGTGCTGCGTTCGTTCCTCGTGGAACCGTTCCAGATCCCGTCCGGTTCGATGAAGCCAACCCTGGACGTCGGCGACTTCATTCTGGTGAACAAGTTTTCTTACGGGATCCGCCTGCCGGTGATCGACAAGAAAATCATCGAAGTCGGTGACCCACAGCGTGGCGATGTCATGGTGTTCCGCTACCCGAGCGACCCGAACGTCAACTACATCAAGCGTGTAGTTGGTCTGCCGGGCGACACGATTCGCTACACCGCTGACAAGCATCTATTCGTCAACGGCGAGTCGATTGCCGAGCAGATGATCGGCTCCGAGCCGGGCACCCTGGGCAGTGCAGAGCTCTATAAGGAAAAACTCGGCGCTGCCGAGCACCTGATCCGCAAGGAAATGAGCCGCTACCGCGCCACCCCGGATCGTTCGTGGACAGTGCCTGCCGGGCACTACTTCATGATGGGCGACAACCGCGACAACTCGAACGACAGTCGCTACTGGGATGATCCAAAGATTCCCAAGGATCTGCTGGGCATGGTTCCCGACCAGAATATCGTCGGCAAGGCCTTCGCGGTCTGGATGAGCTGGCCGGAACCGAAACTCAGTCACCTGCCGAATTTCTCGCGGGTTGGCCTGATCAAGTAATCACACACGGCGCTGTTGAACACAGCGCCGAATGCATTTCTGGCGTCGACACAATCGGCTCCGGGGCATGAAGCCAACGATATTCAGGATGTAATTTTTGAACACAGCGTTAATTGTCCCAGGCCCGCGCCGTACCCCGGCGATGGCGGTGGAATCCAGCTTTGAACACAGCGTGGGTAAACCGTGAGCGCCTCATTAAGCCGTCTCGAGCGACAGCTCGGTTACACCTTCAAGGATCAGGAGCTGATGCTGCTGGCCCTCACGCACCGCAGTTTTGCCGGGCGCAACAACGAACGCCTGGAATTCCTCGGCGATGCCATCCTCAACTTCGTCGCTGGCGAGGCGCTGTTCGATCGCTTCCCGCTGGCCCGCGAAGGCCAATTGTCGCGTTTGCGCGCACGTCTGGTAAAAGGTGAGACGCTGGCCGTACTGGCGCGCGGTTTCGACCTTGGCGACTACTTGCGACTGGGTTCCGGTGAACTGAAGAGCGGCGGTTTCCGTCGCGAATCGATTCTGGCCGATGCCCTCGAAGCCTTGATCGGCGCGATCTACCTCGATGCCGGCATGGACATGGCGCGCGAACGCGTCCTGGCCTGGCTCGCTGGCGAGTTCGAAGGTCTGACGCTGGTCGACACCAACAAGGATCCGAAAACCCGCCTGCAGGAACACCTGCAATCGCGCGGTTGCGATCTGCCACGCTATGAAGTGGTGGATATCCAGGGCGAGCCGCACTGCCGAACCTTCTTCGTCGAGTGCGAAGTTGTCTTACTGAATGAAAAAAGCCGAGGTCAGGGTGTCAGCCGTCGTATTGCCGAACAGGTAGCGGCCGCTGCAGCACTGATTGCCCTGGGCGTGGAGAATGGCAATGACTGATACAAACGCAACTCGCTGTGGCTATGTTGCCATCGTCGGCCGTCCCAACGTCGGTAAGTCGACGCTGCTGAACCACATCCTCGGCCAGAAGCTCGCGATCACTTCGCGCAAGCCGCAGACCACTCGCCACAACATGCTCGGGATCAAAACCGAGGGTGACGTGCAAGCGATCTACGTCGACACCCCGGGCATGCACAAGGGTGGCGAAAAGGCCCTGAACCGTTACATGAACAAAACCGCTTCGGCCGCGTTGAAAGACGTCGACGTGGTGATCTTCGTCGTTGACCGCACCAAGTGGACCGATGAAGACCAGATGGTGCTGGAGCGCGTGCAGTACGTGACCGGCCCGCTGATCGTCGCGCTGAACAAGACCGATCGCATCGAAGACAAAGCCGAGCTGATGCCGCACCTGAGCTGGTTGCAGGAACAACTGCCGAACGCGCAGATCATTCCGATTTCCGCACAGCACGGGCACAACCTCGACGCACTGGAAAAAGTCATCGCCGATCACCTGCCGGAGAACGATCACTTCTTCCCGGAAGACCAGATCACCGACCGCAGCAGCCGTTTCCTCGCCGCCGAACTGGTGCGCGAGAAAATCATGCGCCAGATGGGCGCCGAGCTGCCGTACCAGATCACCGTCGAGATCGAAGAGTTCAAGCAGCAGGGCAAAACCCTGCACATCCACGCCTTGATCCTCGTTGAGCGTGACGGTCAGAAGAAGATCATCATTGGCGACAAGGGCGAGCGCATCAAACGCATCGGCACCGAAGCGCGCAAGGACATGGAGCTGCTGTTCGACTCCAAGATCATGCTCAACCTGTGGGTGAAGGTGAAGGGTGGCTGGTCCGACGACGAGCGTGCACTGCGTTCGCTGGGTTACGGCGACCTGTAACAGTCCCGGTTTTCTGATACACCAGAGAACCCCTGTGGGAGCGGGCTTGCTCGCGAAGGCGGAGTGTCAGTCGATACATTTTTCGACTGATTCACCGCTTTCGCGAGCAAGCCCGCTCCCACATTTGGTTTATGTTGATTTCAAGACTGCGTTTCTTCATCGAGAACTCAATGTCGCAAACCCCACCTCCCGCCCAACCCGCCTACGTCCTGCACTCTCGCGCCTATCGCGAAACCAGTGCCTTGGTGGATTTCCTCACGCCGCAAGGTCGGCTGCGGGCGGTGTTGCGCAGTGCGCGGGGCAAGGCCGGGACGTTGGCGCGGCCGTTCGTCTCGCTGGAAGTCGAGTTCCGTGGCAAGGGCGAGCTGAAGAATGTCGGGCGCATGGAAAGTGCCGGCACCTCGGCGTGGCTCAATGGTGAGGCGCTGTTCAGCGGACTCTATCTCAATGAACTGCTGATCCGTTTGCTCCCTGCTGAGGATCCACACCCCGGTGTATTCGATCACTACGCCGCGACCTTGCTGGCATTGGCTGAGGGCCGTCCGCTGGAGCCGCTGCTGCGTTCCTTCGAATGGCGTTTGCTGGACGATCTCGGTTATGGCTTCTCGCTGAACACCGATATCCACGGCGAACCGATAGCCGAAGACGGCCTCTATCGCCTGCAAGTGGATGCCGGCCTGGAGCGCGTTTTTCTGCTGCAACCCGGCCTGTTCAACGGCGTCGAATTGCTCGCCATGGCCGAAGCCGACTGGACTGCACCGGGCGCACTCTCCGCAGCCAAGCGCCTGATGCGCCAAGCCCTCGCCGTTCACTTGGGCGGCCGTCCTCTCGTCAGTCGCGAGCTGTTTCGCAAACCCTAAGGGTCTGTTTACGTCTGGACGCGGCGCAACGGGCGCTGGCTGCGCGCAGGGCCGCGTTGCTCGGAACTCATTTGGCGCAACCAAACTTCGTTCCTCGCGCCTTGCCCTGCACTCAGCCAGCATCCCGTTGCCGCCGCGCCCAGACGTAAACAGACCCTTCACCGTGTATGCTGTGCGCCGAATCTTTTTCTTCAGGAGCGCGCACCCGTGACCACCAGCAATCGCATTCTTCTTGGCGTGAACATCGACCACGTCGCCACCCTGCGTCAGGCCCGTGGTACGCGCTACCCGGATCCGGTCAAGGCTGCGCTGGACGCGGAAGAGGCGGGCGCTGATGGCATCACTGTTCACCTGCGTGAAGACCGCCGGCACATTCAGGAGCGCGACGTACTGCTGCTCAAGGATGTGCTGCAAACCCGCATGAACTTCGAAATGGGCATCACCGAAGAAATGATGGCGTTCGCTGAGCGCATTCGTCCGGCGCACATCTGCCTGGTGCCGGAAACCCGTCAGGAACTGACCACCGAGGGCGGTCTGGATGTCGCGGGGCAGGAAGAACGGATCAAGGCTGCGGTTGAGCGTCTGTCGAAGATTGGCAGCGAAGTGTCGCTGTTCATCGATGCTGATGAGCGGCAGATTGCAGCGTCGAAGCGCGTTGGCGCACCGGCGATCGAACTGCACACCGGGCGTTACGCCGATGCTGAAACGCCGACGGAAGTGGCTGAGGAGCTGAAGCGCGTTGCGGATGGCGTGGCGTTTGGTTTGGCGCAGGGTTTAATCGTCAATGCCGGCCATGGCCTGCATTACCACAACGTTGAGGCGGTGGCGGCGATCAAAGGGATTAACGAGCTGAACATCGGCCATGCGCTGGTGGCGCATGCGTTGTTCGTCGGCTTCAAGTCTGCCGTGTCTGAGATGAAAGCGCTGATTCTGGCTGCTGCTCTCAAGGGCTAAGATCAAAAGATCGCAGCCTTCGGCAGCTCCTACAGGTGTACACATAACCCTGTAGGAGCTGCCGAAGGCTGCGATCTTTTGCTTTTAAAGCGGGGCAGGTTCTTGAGCGGGTTTTGACTTGTCGATGCCAGGCACATGCAGATTGCCCTCAGCCACTTGATCACCCTCAAGCTGCGGCTGTGTCACCCAAGTCAAAATGTCGTAGTAACGACGAATGTTCGCCACGAAATGCACCGGCTCGCCGCCACGGGCGTAGCCATAGCGGGTTTTGCTGTACCACTGTTTCTGCGCCAGACGCGGCAGGATCTTCTTCACGTCCAGCCACTTGTCCGGGTTCAAACCTTCTTTGGCGGTCAGTTTGCGCGCGTCATCGAGGTGGCCGCTGCCGACGTTGTACGCCGCGAGGGCGAACCACGTGCGATCCGGTTCCTTGATCGAATCGTCGAGCTGATCCTTCATATAAGCCAGGTACTTGGCGCCGCCCATGATGCTCTGCTTCGGATCAAGACGGTTCGACACACCCATCGCCTGCGCGGTGTTTTGCGTCAACATCATCAGCCCGCGCACACCGGTTTTCGAGGTGACCGTCGGTTGCCACAGCGATTCCTGATAACCGATCGCCGCCAGCAGACGCCAGTCGACTTTCTCTTTCTTCGCGTAATTCTTGAAGTGCTGTTCGTACTTCGGCAAGCGCTGCTGCAAGTGCTGGGCGAAGGTGGTCGCGCCCATGTAACCGAGTACGTCAACGTGGCCGTAGTAGCGATCTTTCAAGCGCTGCAGGGTGCCATTCTTTTGCACCTTGTCCAGATACGCGTTGATCTCGTTGAGCAGGCTGTTGTCTTCGCCCGGGGCCACGGCCCAGCTCTGGTTGCTGGCATCGCCAAGGTCGAAGGCGACGCGGATGTTGGTGAAGTACACCTGGTTCATCGCCACTTCGTTGGAATCGACAAGGGTCAGGTCGATCTGGCCTTCATCGACCATGCGCAGCAGATCGACCACTTCAACCGCGTCGGATTCTTCGTATTCAATGCCGGGGAATTTCTTTTTCAGCTCCGCCAGTTGCTCGGCGTGGGTGCTGCCCTTGAGCACCATGATCTTCTTGCCGACCAGATCGCCGGCGTCGGTAGGGCGCGACTGGCCGTTGCGATAAATGATCTGCGGGGTGACTTCTAAATAAGAGTGGGAGAAACGCACCTGTTGCTTGCGATGCTCGCTGCTGACCAGCCCGGCGGCGGCGAGTACCGGGCCGTTGGGTTTGCCGATCTGATTGAAAAGGTCGTCGAGGTTGTCAGCGGTCTCGATCTTCAGCTCGACACCCAAATCGTCGGCGAAACGCTTCACCAGCTCGTATTCGAAGCCGGTTTCACCGCTGCGATCCTGAAAGTAGGTGGCGGGGCTGTTGCGTGTAATCACGCGCAGCACACCATCCTCCTTTATGCGCTCCAGCGTGTTGGGTTTATCAACACAGCCACTGAGCATCAGGAAGAGTCCGGTTGCGATCAGCCATTTGGCGTATCGCGGACGCAAAGCCGTTGGGAAAAACATGTGCGCAGTATACGCAAACGGCCACTGGCGCCATATCTCGACAGTGCAGGATGACTCTGTCAGCCGTCACAAAATCGCACGAAACCCAGCAGGAACGGGGCTTCGCGGGTTTTTGTTACAGTAAAAATAAGCAGGTCTCAAACCGCCGATTTACCTGACTCCGGAGTCGGAAACACAGATTGATACCCGAGTGCAACCGTGCGTAGCGTTTCGGGTGATGTTGAGGGCGGTTTAGGCTAGAATGCACGGCCTCAAAGCACACCCCTTCCCGAGGCTGTCCCGAAGATGTTGATCCTGCGCGGCGCTCCTGCCCTTTCTGCCTTTCGCCACAGCAAACTCCTTGAGCAACTGAGCCAGAAGGTTCCAGCTGTCAGTGGCCTGTATGCTGAATTCGCTCACTTCGCCGAAGTCACCGGCGTCCTGACCGGCGACGAACAGCAGGTGCTAGCGCGCCTTCTGAAGTACGGCCCAAGCGTTCCGGTACAAGAGCCGACCGGTCGTCTGTTTCTGGTGTTGCCGCGTTTCGGCACCATCTCGCCATGGTCGAGCAAGGCCAGCGACATCGCCCGCAATTGCGGCCTGAGCAAGATCCAGCGTCTGGAGCGCGGTATCGCCTTCTACGTTGCCGGTCAGTTCAGCGACGCCGAAGCCCAGCAGATTGCCGACGTGTTGCATGACCGCATGACGCAAATCGTGCTGGCCAACCTCGAACAGGCCGCCGGTCTGTTCAGCCACGCCGAACCGAAGCCGTTGACCGCGATCGACATCCTCGGTGGCGGTCGCGCTGCTCTGGAAAAAGCCAACACCGAACTGGGCTTGGCCCTGGCCGAAGACGAGATCGACTATCTGGTCGACGCCTTCAACGGTTTGAAGCGCAACCCGCACGACATCGAACTGATGATGTTCGCCCAGGCCAACTCCGAACACTGCCGTCACAAGATCTTCAACGCCAGTTGGGATATCGATGGTGAGAACCAGGAAAAAAGCCTGTTCGGCATGATCAAGAACACCTACGTGATGCACAGCGAAGGCGTTCTGTCGGCTTATAAGGACAACGCCTCGGTGATCGTCGGCAACGTCGCCGGCCGTTTCTTCCCGAACCCTGAGACCCGCCAGTACGGCGCGGTGCAGGAGCCGGTGCACATCCTGATGAAGGTTGAAACCCACAACCACCCGACCGCGATTGCCCCGTTCCCGGGTGCATCGACCGGTTCCGGCGGCGAGATCCGTGACGAAGGTGCAACCGGCCGTGGCGCCAAGCCAAAGGCTGGCCTGACCGGTTTCACCGTATCGAACCTGCAGATCCCGGGCTTCGAACAGCCGTGGGAAGTGCCGTACGGCAAGCCTGAGCGCATCGTTACCGCCTTGGACATCATGATCGAAGGCCCGCTCGGCGGCGCCGCGTTCAACAACGAATTCGGTCGTCCGGCCCTGACTGGCTACTTCCGTACCTTCGAACAGTCGATCACCACCCCGCACGGTGACGAAGTTCGTGGTTACCACAAGCCGATCATGTTGGCCGGCGGCATGGGCAACATCCGCGAAGAGCACGTCAAGAAAGGCGAGATCGTCGTGGGCTCCAAGCTGATCGTCCTCGGCGGCCCGGCGATGTTGATCGGTCTGGGTGGCGGCGCGGCTTCCTCGATGGCCACCGGCACCAGCTCGGCGGATCTCGACTTCGCTTCCGTACAGCGTGAAAACCCTGAGATGGAGCGTCGTTGCCAGGAAGTCATCGACCGTTGCTGGCAACTGGGTGACAAGAACCCGATCAGCTTCATCCACGACGTCGGCGCGGGCGGTCTGTCCAACGCCTTCCCGGAACTGGTCAACGACGGCGACCGCGGTGGCCGTTTCGAACTGCGCAACATTCCCAACGACGAGCCGGGCATGGCCCCGCACGAAATCTGGTCCAACGAATCCCAGGAACGTTACGTTCTGGCCGTCGGCCCTGAAGACTTCGCGCGCTTCCAGGCGATTTGCGAACGCGAGCGCTGCCCGTTCGCCGTAGTGGGCGAGGCAACTGCCGAACCGCAACTGACCGTGACCGACAGCCATTTCGGCAACAACCCGGTGGACATGCCACTGGAAGTGTTGCTGGGCAAAGCCCCGCGCATGCACCGCTCGGTGGTTCGCGAAGCTGAAATGGGCGATGACTTCGATCCGTCGAACCTCGACATCACCGAATCCATCGAGCGCGTTCTGCATCACCCGGCCGTGGCGAGCAAAAGCTTCCTGATCACCATCGGCGACCGCACCATCACCGGCCTCGTGGCCCGTGACCAAATGGTCGGCCCATGGCAGGTTCCGGTGGCCGACGTTGCCGTCACCGCCACCAGTTTCGACGTCTACACCGGTGAAGCGATGGCAATGGGCGAGCGCACTCCGCTGGCTCTGCTGGACGCTCCGGCGTCGGGCCGCATGGCCATCGGCGAAACCCTGACCAACATCGCCGCGTCGCGCATCAACAAGATCTCCGACATCAAACTGTCGGCGAACTGGATGTCCGCTGCCGGCCACCCGGGCGAAGACGCGCGTCTTTACGACACCGTGAAAGCGGTCGGTATGGAACTGTGCCCTGAGCTGGGCATCACCATTCCGGTGGGTAAGGACTCGATGTCCATGGCCACCCGTTGGAGCGACAACGGCGAAGAAAAAACCGTGACCTCGCCGATGTCGCTGATCGTGACCGGTTTCGCGCCAGTGGCTGACATCCGTCAGACCCTGACCCCGGAACTGCGTATGGACAAGGGCACCACCGACCTGATCCTGATCGACCTCGGTCGCGGTCAGAACCGTATGGGTGCTTCGATCCTTGCTCAGACCCACGGCAAGCTCGGCAAACACGCGCCGGACGTTGATGACGCTGAAGACCTGAAAGCCTTCTTCGCGGTGATCCAGGGCCTCAACGCCGACGGTCACCTGCTGGCGTACCACGACCGCTCCGACGGTGGTCTGCTGACCTCCGTGGTGGAAATGGCCTTCGCCGGCCACTGCGGTCTGAGCCTGAACCTCGACGGTCTGGCAGAAACCACCGCCGACATCGCCGCCATCCTGTTCAACGAAGAACTGGGTGCAGTGATTCAGGTTCGTCAGGACGCCACGCCAGACATCCTCGCGCAATTCAGCGCCGCCGGTCTGGGCGACTGCGTGTCGGTGATCGGTCAGCCGATCAACAATGGCCAGATCAACATCACCTTCAACGGTGACACCGTGTTCGAAGGCCAGCGTCGTCTGCTGCAACGTACCTGGGCTGAAACCAGCTACCAGATCCAGCGTCTGCGCGACAACGCCGACTGCGCCGAACAAGAGTTCGACGTGCTGCTGGAAGAAGACAACCCGGGCCTGAGCGTCAAGCTGAGCTACGACGTCAACCAGGACATCGCCGCGCCTTACATCAAGAAAGGCATCCGCCCACAGGTTGCCGTGCTGCGTGAGCAGGGCGTCAACGGTCAGGTGGAAATGGCCGCTGCGTTCGACCGCGCCGGTTTCAACGCAATCGACGTACACATGAGCGACATTCTCGCTGGCCGCGTTGATCTGAACGAGTTCAAGGGTCTGGTGGCGTGCGGTGGTTTCTCCTACGGCGACGTTCTCGGCGCCGGCGAAGGCTGGGCCAAGTCGGCACTGTTCAACAGCCGTGCCCGCGATGCGTTCCAGGGGTTCTTCGAGCGTAACGACAGCTTCACCCTCGGTGTGTGCAACGGTTGCCAGATGATGTCCAACCTGCACGAGCTGATCCCGGGCAGCGAATTCTGGCCGCACTTCGTGCGCAACCGCTCCGAGCAGTTCGAAGCGCGCGTGGCGATGGTGCAGATTCAGGAATCGAACTCGATCTTCCTGCAGGGCATGGCCGGTTCGCGTATGCCGATCGCCATCGCTCACGGTGAAGGTCACGCCGAGTTCTCCAGCGAAGAAGCACTGCTGGAAGCCGATCTGTCGGGTTGCGTGGCGATGCGTTTCGTCGACAACCATGGCAAGGTCACCGAGAAGTATCCGGCTAACCCGAACGGTTCGCCGCGCGGGATTACTGGTCTCACCAGCCGTGATGGCCGTGTGACGATCATGATGCCGCACCCGGAGCGTGTGTTCCGTGCCGTGCAGAACTCGTGGCGTTCGGAGGACTGGAACGAGGACGCACCTTGGATGCGTATGTTCCGTAATGCACGCGTCTGGGTTAACTGATCGTCGTGTATAAGCTGGCGTTTTTTGTTCCTGACAGTCATGTCGAGGTGGTCAAAGGGGCTGTGTTCGCTGCCGGTGGTGGGCGGATTGGTGACTATGACCACTGTGCTTGGCAGGTGCTTGGTCTGGGCCAGTTTCGACCTTTGGACGGGAGTCAGCCGTTTATTGGTGAGGCGGGGCAGGTTGAGCGGGTTGAGGAATGGAAGGTTGAGCTTGTGGTGGTGGATGAGTTGATTGTTGCTGTTGTGGCTGCATTGAAGCTTAGTCATCCCTACGAGACGCCGGCTTATGAGGTGTGGCGGCTGGAAGATTTCTGATCTTCCTTGCTGCTGAAACAAGAAACCCGCAGATGAGTGACTGTCTGCGGGTTTTTTGTTGCC
This sequence comes from Pseudomonas sp. 18058, assembly GCF_902706155.1. NCBI lineage: Bacteria > Pseudomonadati > Pseudomonadota > Gammaproteobacteria > Pseudomonadales > Pseudomonadaceae > Pseudomonas > Pseudomonas sp. 18058. Next base: position 68,344 of record NZ_CACSJY010000023.1, on the reverse strand, counting down.
CCCGATTTTTTACGCGATGGGGTTCCAATGTGGGAGCGGGCTTGCTCGCGAAGGCGTCGGCTCAGGCAATGATGTTCTGACTGACTGAGTACATATCCATTGCTGTGGTCACGGCTTCTTAGGGTTCCGCCCTTACGGCGGGTCACCTTTTCCAAACGCCGAAAAGGTAACCCAAAAGGCTTGCCCCAACGTTCGGCCCACTCGCTAAGGCTCGGGGTTCCTTCGCTCCGGGATCCATCCGGGCGCATCGCCTCCGGTTTGCTTCGCTGCACCTCCTCTCGATGCATTTGGCTGCGCCAAACGGTCGCTGCGCTCCCACCCCCGGATAAATCCCTCCACTCAGCCTGCCGACGGGGCCTGTGGATCAAGATCAAAAGCTGCAGCCGAGCTTGCGCTCATCCTGTGTAGGAGCTGCCGAAGGCTGCGATCTTTTGATCTTGATTTTGTCGGAGCTGGCCTGCCAGCGAAGGCGACCTGACAACCGCCCTTTGTCTTTTCAGGTGTACCCAATCCAACTGTAGGAGTGAGCCTGCTCGCGATAACAACCTCACAGCAACCAATCACCCGCAGATGTACTCAATCCCTGTGGGAGCCTGGCTTGCCAGCGATGGCGGCCTGACACCCAACCAATTTCTGTCTGAATACATCAGGTCAAAACTGTGGGAGCCAGCCTGCTGGCGATGGGGTCAGTCCAATCACCAAAGAATCTGAGTCTGTTTAGGTTTGTGTAGAAATAGCAGAACCTTCCCACAAGGTTTTCAGGTTGTCCGTCGGACGCGCGCTCTCTAGTCTTTGCCTGTCGCTGCCAATTCAGCGACCGGGCGTGAGATCCCCGGAAAGCTTGCAACTAGCGCCAACACTACGATAATTGGCGCCAGCTCAATCTGCTGCCTGTGTTATGGCGGCTGTGTGCGGGCAGACTTCGGTCTGGCCGGTTGCCTGCTCCGGTGGATCTCACCCTGCACATAGCTGCCACCTCTTCGCCGCGTGAGATCCGGCGAACGATGGCATCCTCACTTGCAGTAGCAGGAGTTGAATTTTGGACAAGCTAATACCAGATCCACCCCACGAAACCATCACCCCACTCGAAGCCGCCATCCGCGCCGAAGACTTGGCAAAAAACCGCGAAGCCATCAAACGCGCCCTCGATTTCTACCTCAGCCCTGAATCCGCCAAACCCCGACAACCGAGCACCATGTTCCTCGTCCACCCCAGCGTCGACACCGAAAGCCTGCTCGCCCACGCCTGTGAATCGTTGGCCTCAGCCAACGCCATGGCCAGCAACTTCGCAACCGAGCTAGGCGGCTTGCAACGCAGCACCGCACTGGCCATCCAGCAAATCATCATGCTCGCCGAACTCGCAGTAAACCGCGCACTGGATCGAGTCGATCCACAAACCTGACGACCGCGTCATCGTTCATCGCCAGCAGGCCGGCTCCCACATTTGAAATGCATGCTCTGTGGGGGCGGGCTTGCTCGCGAAAGCGTTTTCGCAGTTGTCCGAATACTTCCTGTACCTCATCAAATAGCGGATTTTTCCTACCGGTTTTTCAGGTTGTCTCTCGGAAGTGGCCTCTCTAACTTGGGTTGTCTCTGGAAAACAGTGAGCTAGGCAATAGACCGCTAACGGAATGTTGCTCCTTTCGCTGAAGCCATCGACATGACTCTGAGGTTGAAAATGGAGCTACTTCCCGTCGTCACACCCCGCATCAACGCAAGCACCGCGCTGGGGCGGGCGCTGGTATCGATGTTCAAGTCAGTCGAGGCGGAACTGATTCAAGAGAACTCAGCACCTGGAGCGGTCAAGATTATTGTGTTTGGAGGGTGTGCGGTTCACCTCTACACCCATCACCGCATATCTTTGGATGTCGATGCGGAAATCTATGAGGCATGCATTCCGGCAGGATTCGACCTGCGTACGCTGCTGGCGACGGTGCCGGAGCCCTTTTTCGATGAGCTTTCTGCTCGAAAGATGGAGCTGAACTACGACCTGCAATACAACACTAGCTTTGGCCCGATTCATGAGGATTATTGGTCTCGAAGTATTCCCATGTCAGAGTTTTCGCTGGAGTCTCCTCTACACATCCATATTGCTGCGCCCGTCGACATAGCCATTACAAAGCTGGGCAGGGCTACAGATCACGATATCGCAGACATCAATGCGCTTCTGAGGTGTGGGTTCATACTGACCCGCGAGCTCCGGCGTCTGGCATTGCAGGCAATTGATGTATATGTTGGCAATAAAGCGCAACCGACCTCGGTTCTGAGCAACATATTGCAAGACTATCTGGAGAAAGCAGATGACGAAGCTGAATGACGCTCACGCCCTCTCATCCGCGTTAGACACTCTCGTCAGAAGCCCTCTGAATCAGGCCGACGACGTTGCACTGGTGAATGCTGCGAAAGAAGTCTGGTACTCGGATTCAAATGTTGAAAGCGAGGTGAAGGCCTTTCTGAAACATCATAGCGATGACATTGAACGTCGCCGCGCCGCCTACCTGTTGGAGCGATTTACGCGTTTCTCGTGTGTCTCGGATACCCGCGTATTGGAAACGCTTCATGCGTTGGAGCTTTTCGCACACTCGACACCGAAGCAGGATGTTGAGCCTCAAACGAAGGTTTCATTACGCAATCGCAAAGATGAATTGGCCGTCTCTTGGGGGTTAGCAGAAAGTCTTGGATTGAAGGTTCAAACGCTGATGCCATTTCAGACCCGCCATTACCAAGCGGAACAGCATTCATCCTGAGCCGAATTTGTTGGTGATGAAAAACCCGGCCTAAGCCGGGTTTTTTGTGTCGATTAAACCTTCACGCTAACTTCGCTACGATTCACCAGGCTTTCAAGCGCCCCACTCAAACTCGCGGCCTTATCCCCCACCAGCAAATGCCAGACCCCGCCATCCAACTGGCTGACTCCGTGACAGCCCAGATCCTTCAACTGCGCCTCGGACAACGCCTTGCCATCCGCCAATTGCAGGCGAATTCGTGTCATCGCAATGCAATCCAGTTGCAGCACATTGTCGCCGCCGCCCAATGCATTCAGCCATTGCTGCGCCTCGCAACCGGCAACGGCCATAACTTTCGGCTCATGAACAACAGCGGTTTCAACCAAAACAGCACGCCCCAATGCAGGCATCGCCAGACGAATCTCATCGGCAATGCTGTCTGCCATCGGCCCGACCACAACCTGCAAACTGCCACCTTTACCCGGTCGCACAACCGCCATCGCACCCAGCGCTTTCAGATCAGCATCCGAAGCCTTGTTGCGATCAACCATCTCCAGCCGCAGCCGCGTGGTGCAGGCGCCAACCGTCAGCAGATTTTCAGCGCCGCCCAACGCCTTGATGTATGCACTGGCGCGCTCGTTTTCAGTCAGTACGGCTTTTTCACTGACAGCGACATCCTCACGCCCCGGCGTTTTCAGATTGAAGCGACGAATGCAGAAGTCGAAGACGAAGTAGTAGATCACCGCGTAAGCCAACCCAACCGGGAACACCAGCCAACCATTGGTGGACTTGCCCCAGCCGAGAATCATGTCGATGAAACCGCCCGAGAAGGTGAAGCCCAAATGGATGTTCAAGGCATTGGTAATCGCCATCGACAACCCGGTCAGCAGCGCATGCAGCAGATACAACAACGGCGCCAAAAACATGAAGGCGAATTCAATCGGTTCAGTCACCCCGGTCAAAAACGACGTCAGTGCCATCGACAGGAAAATACCGCCCATGACTTTGCGGCGTTCCGGCAGCGCATTGCGGTACATCGCCAGACACGCCGCCGGCAGGCCTAAGATCATCATCGGGAACATGCCAGTCATGAATTGGCCGCCCTTCGGATCGCCAGCGAAGTAGCGCGACAAGTCGCCAGTCACCAGTGCACCCGTAGTCGGATCGGTGAAGTTGCCGAACACAAACCACGCCATGTTGTTGAGGATGTGGTGCAGGCCGGTGACGATCAGCAGGCGGTTGAACACGCCAAACACGAACGCGCCGATGCTGCCGCTTTCCATCATCAAGGCGCCGAAGGCGTTGATGCCGTGCTGGATCGGCGGCCAGATGTAGCCGAACACCACGCCCAGACCGACCGCTGCGAACCCGGTGACAATCGGCACAAACCGTCTCCCGCCGAAGAACGCCAGATACTCCGGCAGCTTGATGTCCTTGAAGCGGTTGTACAGCGCGCCAGCCATCAGGCCGGCGACGATGCCGGCGAGCATGCCCATGTTGATGGTCGAGTCGAGCACCTTGAGCGTGGAGATCATCACCAGGTAACCGATCACCCCGGCGAGGCCGGCGGTGCCGTTGTTGTCCTTGGCGAAACCGACGGCGATGCCGATGGCGAAGATCATTGCCAGGTTGGCGAAGATCACCTGGCCGGCATCGTGAATGATGGCGATGTTCAGCAGGTCGGTGTCACCCAGCCGCAGCAGCAGGCCGGCAATCGGCAGGATCGCGATGGGCAGCATCAGCGCGCGGCCGAGGCGTTGCAGGCCTTCGATAAAGAGTTGATACATGGCGTTTGTCCTTGTTGTTTTTGTTAGCGCAGTGGCCAATGTTGATGACAGGCGTGGCGCACGGCGGCGGCGCTGCTCAACTTGAGCAGGTCGCGGCTGAGGCGCTGGCATTCGGCTTCGTGCACCTGGCGCACGCGATCCTTTATCTCGCCGATCTGCACCGGGCTGACCGACAATTCGGTAACGCCCAGACCGATCAACACTGGCGTGGCCAGCGGATCAGAGGCGAGGGCGCCGCAGACGCCGACCCAACGCTTGTGCACCGCCGCGCCTTCGCAGGTCATCGCGATCAGGCGCAGCAGCGCCGGGTGCAGGGCGTCGACGCGGGCGGCTAACCCAGCGTGATCGCGATCCATCGCCAAAGTGTATTGCGACAAATCGTTGGTGCCGATCGAGAGGAAGTCGGCGTGTTCGGCGAGTTGTTCGGCTTGCAGTGCGGCGGCGGGGACTTCGATCATCACGCCGATTTCCGGGCGCTGAGCGATGTTCATCTCCAGGCACAACGCATCAACCCGCTGGCGGATGTGCAGCAGTTCGTCGACTTCGGTAACCATTGGCAACAGGATTCGGCAGCGACGCAGCGGGCTGACTTGCAGCAGCGCGCGCAGTTGCTGATCAAGGATTTCCGGACGGGCCTGAGCCAGACGAATGCCGCGCAGACCGAGCACCGGGTTGGCTTCGATGGGCAGCGGCAGGTAGTCGAGTTGCTTGTCGCCGCCGACGTCGATGGTGCGGATGATGACTGGGTGATCGCCCATTGCATCCAGCACCCCTTGATAGGCAGCACGTTGCTCTTCGACATCGGGTGCGGTCTGGCGATCGACGAAGAGAAACTCGGTGCGCAGCAGACCGACACCATCGGCGCCGTTGGCAAAGGCATCTGCCGCTTCACCGCTGGAGGCGACGTTGGCGACGACTTCGATGTGCACGCCATTTCGCGTTTCGGCGGGTAAGTGAGCCTTGGCCTGCTGCGCGTCGCGACGTTGCTGACGATCAATTTGCGCCTGCTGAACTTCAGCCAAACGTTCAGCGTTTGGCGTCAGTTCCAGACGTCCACCGTCAGCATCGAGCACCACCGATTGACCTTGCGGCTGATCAAGCAATGCCGAACCCAGCGCCACCATGCATGGCAAACCTTTGCCGCGAGCGAGAATTGCGACGTGCGATGTCGCGCCACCCTCGGCCATGCACAAACCGGCGACGCCTTGCGCGCTGAGTTGCAGCAGATCCGATGGTGTCAGTTCATGCGCGGCAACGATGGCGCCGGCCGGCACGTCGTAATTCCATGCTTCGCCGAGCAACGCACGCAGCACGCGTTGTTTGAGATCGCGGAGATCGTTGGCGCGCTCAGCCAGCAGCGCGCTGCCGGTGTGCTGCAGGACTTCGCACTGCACATCGATCGACTGGCTCCAGGCGTGAGTCGCCGCAGTGCCTTGTTCGATGGATTGCTGTGCCGCGTCGAGCAGCGCCGGATCTTCCAGCAACGCCAAATGCGCGGCGAAGATTGCTTCTTCGTCGGCATTCTTGTGCTTCTTCGCTTGGGCGAGGGTGCCGTCGATTTCGCTGCGTACCTGAGTCAGCGCAGTGTCGAGAAGCTGCTGTTGTTGCAGCGGATCATGGTTGCCCGCATCCGCTGGCAAACTGATCGCGTTCAAGCGAAACAGCGGCCCACCGACGAATCCCGGCGCAGCGCAAACGCCGTGCAACACGCCAGCCTCGGCCGGGCGCTTAAGAGGGGCAACACTGACCGGTGCCGCCGCGTGATGATCATCCGGCAGGGCAGTCGCCAGCACCGTGAGCAACGCTTGCAGCGCCGCTTCAGCATCCGGCCCCTGACAGCTGACTTGCACTTCATCCTGCTCGCCAACCGCCAGGCCCATCAAACCGATCAGGCTGTTGCAGGGCGCCGATTTACCTGCGAAGTGCAGTTGCGACAGGCTCTTGAAACCTTGCGCGGTCTGCCGAATCAGCGCTGCCGGGCGCGCATGCAAACCACCGCGATGAGCCACCAACACATGACCATGAACCTCTGGCCCACCGACGACTTCGGCGCTCGCTGCCGAACCGTTACGCGCAACGATGTGGAGCAACGGTTCGCCGACTTTCACTGCTTTGAGGGTGATCGGGCGTACCTGGAAATCCTGACTGTTGGTAAGGATCAACAGGCTGACGAGGCTTTTGCATTGCTGGCCGACCTTGTCCAGGTCGTAGCGCAACAACGGCTGACCCTTGGTTACGCGAACACCTTCCTTGACCAGCATCGAGAAACCTTCGCCGTTCAACTCCACGGTGTCGAGGCCCAGATGCAGGAGGATTTCCGCGCCGTTGTCGGCACGCACGGTGAGTGCGTGGCCGGTGCGCGCGACGTGGATGATCACCCCGGCGCACGGCGAGTACAGCGTGTCGTTGATCGGGTCGATGGCGATGCCGTCACCCATGGCGCCGCTGGCGAACACCGCATCCGGGACTTTGGCGAGCGTGAGCACCGGGCCGCTGAGCGGGGCGCTGAGGGTCAGCTCTTTATTGTTGTTGTGCATGGCTCGGTCTCATCGGTTAAATCTCGGTTCGGATCACTCCCCGTAGGAGCAAAGCTTGCTCGCGATGGCGTCATTACATTCGACACATCTTCGGCGGTTGAAATGCCGCCATCGCGAGCAAGCTTTGCTCCTACAGGGGTTAGTCGACTTAGTGCGTGCGGGTTACTTTGCTCAGGTGGCGCGGCTGATCCGGATCCATGCCACGGGCCACGGCCAAACCTGCCGCCATCACGTAGAAACTCTGGATCGCCAGAATCGGGTCGAGGGCCGGGTGTTCGGCGCGGGTCAGCGTCAGGTCGCGTTCGCTGACATCGTCCGGCGCGGCCAGCAACACGCGAGCGCCGCGTTGACGCATTTCTGCCGCCAGACTCAGCAAGCCAGCCTGTTCAGCACCACGCGGTGCGAAAACCAGCAGCGGATAGTGTTCGTCGATCAGCGCCATCGGGCCGTGACGCACTTCGGCGCTGCTGAACGCTTCCGCTTGAATCGCCGAGGTTTCCTTGAATTTCAGCGCCGCTTCCTGAGCGATGGCGAAACCGGCACCACGGCCAATCACCATCAAACGCTCGCAATCGCGCAACGCTTCGATGGCCACGCTCCAGTCCTGTTTCGCCGCTTCGCGCAAACCTTCAGGCAGGGCGTTACCGGCCTCGAGCAATTCGCTGTCCTCTTTCCAGTGCGCGATCAACCGGGCGCTGGCGCTGAGGGTGGCGATAAAACTCTTGGTCGCGGCGACGCTGCTTTCAGTCCCGGCGAGCAGCGGCACGCTGAACTCACACGCGGCTTCCAGCGGCGAATCGGCGGCGTTGACCATCGATACGCTCAGCGCGCCACGCTTGCGCAGCAGGCGCAAGCTGTTGACCAGATCCGGGCTCTGCCCCGATTGCGAAAACGCGAACGCCACCTGACCGCTGACGTTCAACGGCGCTTGCTGCATGGTCACCACCGACATCGGCAACGACGCTACCGGCACGCCCAATTGCTGCATGGTCAGGTAGGCGAAGTAGCTCGCCGCGTGGTCGGAGCTGCCACGCGCAACGGTCATCGCCACTTGCGGCGGCTGACGGCGCAGGCGTCCGGCGATCTCGATCATTTGCGGGTCGAGCTGTTGCAGTTGGGCTTGCACGGCCTCGAACGAGGACAGCGCCTCCTCAAGCATTTTTGAAGTCAATGTCTTCTCCTTCGACCATGACGGCGGTCAGTGTGAGTGAGCGATCGAGCCGCACGCAGTCGGCCCAGGCACCTGGTGCAAGGCGCCCGCGTTCGGTGATGCCGAGGTAGTCGGCGGGGAATTGCGACAGACGCTGCGAAGCCTCGGCGATCGGCAAACCGATTTTCACCAGGTTGCGCAGGGCCTGATCCATGGTCAGCGTGCTGCCGGCCAAGGTGCCATCGGGCAGGCGTACGCCGCCCAGGCATTTGGTCACGGTGTGGCTGCCGAGCTTGTACTCACCGTCGGGCATACCGGCGGCGGCGGTCGAATCGGTGACGCAGTACAAACATGGAATCGAGCGCAAGGCCACGCGGATCGCGCCGGGATGCACGTGCAGCAAGTCCGGAATCAGTTCGGCGAATTTGGCGTGGGCCAGTGCCGCGCCAACGATGCCCGGCTCGCGGTGATGCAACGGGCTCATGGCGTTGTAGAGGTGGGTGAAACTGGTTGCGCCAGCCTCCATTGCAGCAACGCCTTCCTCGTAACTGCCGAGGGTGTGGCCGATCTGCATGCGCACGCCACGGCTGCTGAGTTCGCGGATCAAGCCGTCGTGGCCGGCGATTTCCGGGGCGATGGTGATCACTCGGATCGGCGCCAGTGCCAGATATTCTTCGACTTCGGCCATCAATGCGGTGTGGGCGAAGTTCGGTTGTGCGCCGAGTTTGCCGGGGTTGATGTATGGGCCCTCGAGGTGAACACCGAGGACGCGCGCGGCACCTTTCGGACGCTGTTCGCAGAACTCTCCGACTTCCTTCAACACGCTGGAGATCTCGGCACTCGGCGCAGTCATGGTGGTGGCCAGCAGCGAGGTGGTGCCGAAACGCACGTGGGTTTTGGTGATGGTCTCGAAGGCGCTGGCGCCTTCCATGATGTCTTTGCCGCCACCGCCATGCACGTGCAGGTCGATGAAACCGGGCAGCAGATACGGCAAGTCATTGCTCGCCGGATCGCAAGGCACGCCTTCGATCGACACGACTTTGCCGTGTTCGTGGATCAGCCGGCCGCGAACCCAGCCGCTGGCGGTGAGGATGTTGTCTTCGGACATTTCGCTTCTCTCGTTTGGCTCGGCTGCTGATCAGCGGCGAAGCTCTGCAACAAAGTCGTAGTAATCGTTGCGGCAATAGGTGTCGGTGACTTCGATCGGTGTGTTGTCTTCGAGGTAGCCGACCCGGGTCATCAGCAGCATCGCGGTGCCGGGAGCGATGCCGACCAGCGCGGCGAATTCGTCCGAGGCGTTGATTGCCTGAATGTGCTGCAGGGCGCGGACGATCGGTTTGCCGATGCCGTCGAGGTATTCGTAGAGCGAATCGCCGACCAGTTGCGGCTTGGGCATGATCGAGGCGGGCAGGGTGCTCATCTCGATGGCCATTACCGTGTCATCGGCTTTGCGCAGACGTTTCATGCGCGCGACCTTGTCGTTCGGCGACAGGCTGAGGCGGATCAGTTCCTCGTGGGTCGGCAGGGTGATTTCACGCTCCAGCCATTTCGAACTGGGTACGAACCCTTTCAAGCGCAGCATCTCGCTGAAACCGGAGAGGCGCGACAGCGGTTGTTCGAGGCGTGGGGTGATGAACGTGCCGGAACCTTGCAGGCGGCGGATCAGGCCTTGATCGAGGAGGACTTCGAGGGCTTTGCGCGCGGTGACGCGGGAGATGCCGAGCAACTCGCTGAGGTTGCGCTCGGACGGCATCGCCTGTTCGGCTTTCCACTGGCCGGCATGAATCGCCGATTCCAGATTGCGCGCCAGTTGCAGGTACAACGGCGTCGCTTGTTGGTCGTCAGGGCGCAAGGCCTGAAGGTCGTTCATGTCGGTGTCCGGTGCGGGTATTGGAGTGGTTGTCGCCCGTGAATGCAGCGAAAATTAATACCACTTGAATACCATGTCAACGTGGTGACAGGGCCGGAAACCCTTATGGATCGAGGCTTTGGAGGAGGGTGGTTCTAAGTGGTATTAGGGGTGGGGGTGTAAACGCAAAAGATCGCAGCCTGCGGCAGCTCCTACACGTTGAAGTGGTATCACCTCTGTAGGCGCTGCCGCAGGCTGCGATCTTTTGATTTATTTTTTTGCGAGTGACCAGCGGTCAGTCGTTAAGGGCGGATTTCGACCATCGTGCCGTCCGGCACCAGGCTCCACACTTCGCGCATATCCACATTGCGCATGGCGACGCAGCCGTCGGTCCAGTCCAGCGTGTGGAACAGGTCTTCCGGGGTTTCTTCGGAATCCGGCGTGCCGTGGATCATGATCATCCCGCCAGGCTCGACGCCTTCGCGCCGGGCGCGGGCCGAGTCGCTGATGTTCGGGTAGGAAATGTGCATCGACAGGTTGAATTTGTCGCTGGTCTTGCGCCAGTCGATCCAATAAAAACCTTCCGGTGTGCGCTTGTCGCCTTCAATCAGTTTCGGACCTTTTTTCGCGCCCTTGCCCAGGGAGATGCGATAGGTCTTCAGCGGCTTGCCGTCGGCGATCAACTGCAATTGATGCGCCGATTTGAGCACCAGGACTTTTTCGATAAGCGGGGTATTCGCAGGCGTCACGGTGGTCACGAAGGACGCTTGGGAAACGCTAACGAACGACAGGCAGAACAGGGCAAGCAACCAGCGCATTGAAACGATTCCCCAAGGAGTGACGCAGATAAGTGTTGTGTAGGAGCTGCCGCAGGCTGCGATCTTTTGATCTTCTAACCGACAATCACCGGCTGCACCAACGGCGGAATCGATTCCGAACGCACCGGATACACCTCAACCCGCCGATCAGCGAAGAAGCATTCTAAGGTACGCCCCACCGTCCTGAAAGCCAGCTCATCCCATGGAATGTCGGCTTCGTCGAATAGTTGCACTTCGAGGCTCTCGGGGCCGGCGGCAAAGTCCAGATCAACCAGTTCTGCGCGGAAGAACACATGCACCTGACTGATGTGTGGCACGTCGATCAGCGTATAGATGCTCAGGTTACGCACGCGGGCGCAGGCTTCTTCGGCAGTTTCGCGGATAGCGGCCTGTTCGATGGTCTCTCCGTTCTCCATGAACCCGGCAGGCAACGTCCAGTAACCTAGGCGCGGCTCGATGGCACGGCGGCACAAGAGCACTTTTGTGCCCCAGGTCGGCACGCAACCGGCGACGATATTGGGGTTTTGGTAGTGAATGGTCTGACAGCTGTCACAGACAAATCGCCGCCGCGAATCGCCTTCGGGAATGCGCTGGGTGACCGGGTTACCGCAGTGGCTGCAAAATTTCATGCTGGGCTTCCTGAATGCTGCGCCTATCTTGGCGTGCAGCGGTGTCGGTCGGCAAGTTGTCGTTTCGCGACATGGCGAGATTCGGGGGCTTGGGCGGCTGCAATGATTGGTGCATGATGCAGGGTAAGGCACCGATCGAGAACACTCATGCTGGACGAGCTACTGCATAGGGTAAGCAACCACACACCGCGCACGCTGGAGACCGACAAACGTTTCCCCGAGGCCGCCGTTCTGGTGCCGATCACCCGCAGTGACCAACCGGAACTGGTTCTGACCCTGCGCGCCAGCGGGCTCTCGACCCATGGCGGCGAAGTGGCTTTCCCCGGTGGACGCCGCGATCCCGAAGACCCGGATCTGATCTTCACCGCCCTGCGCGAAGCAGAGGAAGAGATCGGCCTGCCGCCAGGACTGGTCGAAGTCATCGGGCCGCTCAGCCCGCTGATCTCCCTGCACGGCATCAAGGTCACGCCTTATGTCGGCGTAATCCCCGATTTCGTCGAGTATCAGCCCAACGATGCCGAGATCGCCGCGGTTTTCAGCGTGCCGCTGGAATTCTTCCGCAAAGACCCCCGCGAACACACCCATCGCATCGACTATCAAGGTCGCAGTTGGTACGTGCCGAGCTATCGCTACGGCGATTTCAAGATCTGGGGCCTGACCGCCATCATGATCGTCGAGTTGATCAATCTGCTCTATGACGCCAAGATCAGTCTGCATACTCCGCCTAAAAGCTTTATTAACACCTAAGCCATCGTTCGAATGGCCATCACCGTGAGCCCTGAGGAAAACAAGATGAAATACCGCCTGGGCGACGCCCGTGTCGAGACCCACCCGCAGAGCTGGGTCGCCCCCAATGCCGTGCTGGTAGGCAAGGTCAAACTGGAAGAGGGCGCCAACGTCTGGTTCAACGCTGTGCTACGCGGCGACAACGAACTGATCCTGATCGGCAAGAACAGTAACGTGCAGGACGGCACCGTGATGCACACCGACATGGGCTATCCGCTGACCATCGGCACGGGCGTGACCATTGGCCACAATGCCATGCTGCATGGCTGCACCGTTGGCGATTACAGCCTGATCGGTATCAACGCGGTGATTCTCAATGGCGCGAAGATCGGTAAGAATTGCATCATTGGCGCCAACTCGCTGATTGGTGAGGGCAAGGAAATTCCGGATGGTTCGCTGGTGATGGGCTCGCCGGGCAAGGTTGTGCGTGAGCTGACCGAGCCGCAGAAGAAGATGCTTGAGGCCAGCGCCGCGCACTATGTGCATAACTCCCAGCGTTATGCGCGCGATCTGGTTGAGCAGGAAGAATGAACACGCCAGAAAGACCGGTTGCCTCGCCATGCGTGAATATTTGTGCGCTGGATGAGGATGATATCTGCACTGGCTGCCAGCGCACGGTTGAAGAGATTACCCGCTGGAGCCGCATGAACAATGACGAGCGCCGGGTGGTGCTGGGGTTGTGTCATGAACGGGCAAAGGCGAGTGGGTTGGTGTGGATGATCCTGTCGTCGAAGTCGTGATCGGCATGAGTATGCCCTCACTAGCCCTCTCCCAGAGGGAGAGGGGACTGACCGGGTCGTTTGGACGAGTCACGCCGACCTGAAAATACCGCGTCGAACTCAGGTCTTGAACATCATGAAGATCGGCTCCCTTTCCCCCTCGCCCCCTTGGGGGAGAGGGTTGGGGTGAGGGGGTGGCTCTTGATCTACCGCTCCAGTAATCTGTGCGCCAATCTGCCAGGTCGCCCCCATGATTTTCCTCATCGCCTACATCAGCAGCGTCGTGCTGATCAACTTCGCCTTCTCCACCGCGCCGCACCTGGACATCATCTGGTCGGCCTGGGGCGGTCTGGTGTTCGTGCTGCGCGACATGGTGCAAATCCGTTTCGGTCACGGTGCGATCGCGGCGATGCTGGCGGCGCTGGTGCTGTCTTACGTCACCTCCGACCCTTCCATCGCGCTGGCCAGCGCCACGGCATTCGCGGTCTCCGAAATCATCGACTGGCTGGTGTTCAGCATCACCAAACGTCCGTTGCGCGACCGCTTGTGGATCAGCTCGGCGCTGAGCATTCCCCTCGATACCTTTATCTTTTTCGGCATGATCGACGCCATGACGCCACCGGTGATCATCACCGCGCTGCTGTCGAAATTCGCCGGTGTGACCGTCGTCTGGCTGATCATGGCCTGGCGCGATCGCAAACAGGCCGTCGCCAGCTGAAGCCAAAGCCTCGGGTTCATGTAAAATGCCGCGCTTTCTCCCCATGGAAAGCGCGTCTGGCGTCGCTTTCCTCGATGATCCGCTGCTTTGAGGACCTGAGATGACCCGTATCGGAACTCCATTGTCGCCAACCGCGACCCGCGTATTGCTGTGTGGCTGTGGTGAGTTGGGCAAGGAAGTGGTGATCGAGCTGCAACGCCTGGGCGTTGAAGTGATCGCCGTTGACCGCTACGCCAACGCGCCGGCCATGCAAGTCGCCCATCGCAGCCACGTGATCAACATGCTCGACGGCGCCGCCCTGCGCGCGGTGATCGAAGCCGAGAAGCCGCACTTCATCGTGCCGGAAATCGAAGCCATCGCCACCGCCACCCTGGTCGAACTGGAAGCCGAAGGCTTCACCGTGATCCCGACTGCGCGCGCTGCGCAACTGACCATGAACCGCGAAGGCATCCGTCGTCTGGCCGCTGAAGAGCTGGATCTGCCGACCTCGCCGTACCACTTTGCCGACACCTTCGAGGACTACAGCAAAGCCGTTGAAGACCTCGGTTTCCCATGCGTGGTCAAACCGGTGATGAGCTCGTCGGGCAAAGGCCAGAGCCTGCTGCGCAGCACCGATGACGTGCAGAAAGCCTGGGATTACGCGCAAGAGGGCGGTCGCGCCGGCAAAGGTCGGGTGATCATTGAAGGCTTTATCGATTTCGACTACGAAATCACCCTGCTGACCGTGCGCCACATCGGCGGCACCACGTTCTGTGCGCCAGTCGGTCACCGTCAGGAGAAGGGCGACTATCAGGAATCCTGGCAGCCACAAGCCATGAGCCCGATTGCCCTGGCTGAATCCGAGCGTGTTGCCAAAGCCGTGACTGAGGCGCTGGGTGGCCGTGGTCTGTTCGGCGTCGAGTTGTTCATCAAAGGTGATCAGGTGTGGTTCAGCGAAGTCTCGCCACGTCCGCACGACACCGGTCTGGTCACGCTGATTTCGCAGGACCTGTCGCAGTTCGCGTTGCACGCTCGCGCGATTCTGGGCCTGCCGGTGCCGTTGATCCGTCAGTTCGGGCCTTCGGCTTCGGCGGTGATTCTGGTGGAAGGGCAGTCGACCCAGACAGCGTTCGCCAATCTGGGTGCGGCGTTGAGCGAGCCGGACACGGCGTTGCGTCTGTTCGGCAAGCCAGAAGTGAATGGCCAGCGCCGTATGGGCGTGGCGCTGGCGCGGGATGAGTCGATCGAGGCTGCGCGTGCCAAGGCGACCCGTGCTGCTCAGGCTGTTGTCGTAGAACTCTAAACCGGGTCGCGGCATTCGCGAGCAAGCCCGCTCCCACATTGGTTTTGTGTATGCCACAGACCTAATGTGGGAGCGGGCTTGCTCGCGAAGCTTTTGATCTTCTGTCAGGCGACCCGATTCAGATCGTTATCCCGCGTTTCTTTCAGACACAGCACCGCAATCAAACTCAGCACCGCCGCCCCCGACACATACCCGCCGACATAGCTCAAACCACCCATCGCCACCAGTTTCTGCGCAAAGAACGGCGCCGCCGAGGCCCCGACAATCCCGCCCAGGTTATACGCCGCCGAAGCGCCGGTATAACGCACGTGGGTCGGGAACAATTCCGGCAACAGTGCGCCCATCGGTGCAAATGTCACGCCCATCAATAACAGCTCGATGCACAGAAACAGCGCCACGCCCCATGTCGAGCCTTGCGTCAGCAATGGTTCCATCAAGAACCCGGACAGAATCGCCAGCACGCCACCGATGATCAGCACCGGTTTGCGCCCATAACGATCGCTGGCCCAAGCCGACAATGGCGTCGCAGCCGCCATGAACAGTACGGCAAAGCACAGCAATCCCAAGAATGTCTCGCGGCTATAACCCAGCGTGGAAACCCCATAGCTCAGGGAAAATACCGTCGAGATATAGAACAGCGCATAGCACACCACCATCGCCGCCGCGCCCAACAAGGTCGGAGCCCAATACTGGCTGAACAGCTCAACCAGCGGCACTTTCACCCGCTCCTGACGCGCGATGGCATTGGCGAAGACCGGCGTTTCGTGAAGTTTCAGGCGCACATACAGGCCCACCATCACCAACACTGCGCTGAGCAGGAACGGAATGCGCCAGCCCCAACTGCGGAATTGCTCGTCATCGAGGGTCATGGCCAAAGTCAGAAACAAGCCATTGGCCGCGAGAAAACCAATCGACGGGCCGAGTTGCGGAAACATACCGAACCACGCGCGTTTACCTTTCGGCGCGTTTTCCGTGGCGAGCAACGCAGCACCGCCCCATTCACCGCCCAATCCCAGGCCCTGACCAAAGCGCAGCACACACAACAGAATCGGCGCCCACGCGCCAATCGTGGCGTAACCCGGCAGCACGCCGATCAGCGTCGTACACACGCCCATCAATAGCAGAGATGCGACCAGCGTCGATTTACGCCCGATACGGTCACCGAAATGGCCGAACAGCGCCGAGCCCAACGGTCGGGCCAGAAAAGCGATGCCAAAAGTAAGAAACGCCGAAAGCATCTGCGCCGTGCCGGACGTCTGCGGAAAGAACACCGGCCCGATCACCAGCGCAGCCGCCGTGGCGTAAACATAGAAGTCGTAGAACTCGATCGCGGTGCCGATAAAACTCGCCGTCGCCACGCGGGTGGCGGAGTTGGTCGGTTGGGCAGGCGCGGTGTCGCTGAAAGCGGTACTGGTCGTCATGCGGTGATCCCTGACAGTCATGAGCTCCGTTGGAGCGAATTATTATGGTCGAACACCCAGGGATGTGGGATGAGGCGCGGTCGCTGTTTCAGGTAGGAACAGTCGCCGGAGTACAGCGGAAATGGCCGAAACCGGTCTGGTGCGGGGTAAGCACGCGGTTTGGCAACGCTTGGGTAAGCGGATTTGATTATAGGAAGGGGGCTAACAATTGAACAAGAGCAAAAGATCGCAGCCTTCGGCAGCTCCTACAGTTGGAACATTTGGGACATTTGGGACATTTGGGGCATTTGGAACATTTGGGGCATTTGGAACATTTGGAACATTTGGAACATTTGGAACATTTGGAACATTTGGAACATTTGGAACATTTGGAACGCACTCCAATGTAGGAGCTGCCGAAGGCTGCGATCTTTTGATCTTCTATCGGGCAGGCACCAAAGCAGGCACAGACGAGGTATGCCAGATCAACACCTTGCTCACCCGGTTCTCCTCAGTCTCAAGAATCTCCAGTCGATAGCGCCCGATCTTCAAGCAAACCGCACTCTCGGGAATCGTCTCCAGCGCCTCAGTCACCAACCCGTTCAGCGTTTTCGGCCCATCACTCGGCAAATGCCAGCCCAGGCACTTGTTCAATTCGCGAATCGAAGCGGTGCCATCAATCACCATCCGCCCGTCAGTCTGCGGATGAATGTGCGGGTTCTCCAGGCTGTGCTCGCTCTCGAACTCGCCGACAATCTCTTCAAGAATATCTTCCAGCGTCACAATGCCGAGCACTTCGCCGTACTCATCGACCACCATGCCCAGGCGCCGCTGCTGTTTGTGGAAATTCAGCAACTGCAATTGCAGCGGCGTACTTTCCGGGACGAAATACGGCTCGTAACTCGCCGCCAACAACGCCTCTAGCGTCAGATCGCCGTTGTTCAGTAAATGACGGATCTGACGGGTATTGAGCACCGCTTCAACCTGATTGATGTCGCTGTGGAACATCGGCAGGCGCGTGCGCTTGTTCTGGCGCAGTTGCTCGATGATCGCTTCAATCGAATCGTCGAGGTTGATGCCGTCGACGTCACTGCGCGGCACCAGAATGTCGTTGACGGTGATATTGTCCAGCGCATGAATTCCCGAAACAGGGTGTGCGTGAACAGGATGCTCGGGGTCATCACGTCGATCGCTGGGCGCGTCGTCGTCGCTCTGCTGCACCACTTGCGGCTTGCGCGCGAACGGGCGGACCAGCAAAACGCTGACACGGCTGAACAGCCAGGCCAGTGGGTAAACAATCTTCAGCGGAACCGCCAACAACGAATTGCCGAAGGCCAGCACGGCATCCGGATAACGTTGGGCGAGGGTGCGCGGGAAGTAATCGGCGAACACCAGCAACACCGCACCGGCACCCAGGCACGCTGCCCACGGGCCGTTTTCTTCGCAGAGAAAAATCGCCAGCAACGTCGCGATGACCACCGCGAGCGCACGGCACAAGGTGTTGCAGAGAATCAGGCTGTCGAGCGGGAAGCTCAGCTTCGCCAGCGGTTTATCGCTGGCGCGCGAGGCGGTGCGTTGCGCGAGCAGATGCTGCTGCGCGATTTCGACGGCGGTAAACAGCCCTGACCATAAAATCAGCAGGACAAATACCGCGAGCATCGGCCCTATGGGCAAACCGTCCATTTATGCCGCCCGTCAGATGTGCAGGATGTATTCACGAACCAGTTTGCTGCCGAAATACGCCAACATCAGCAGGCAGAAACCGGCGAGAGTCCAGCGAATCGCCTTGTGACCGCGCCAACCGAGACGGTTGCGGCCCCACAGCAGCACGCTGAACACGATCCAGGCCAGACACGCCAGCAAGGTTTTGTGTACCAGATGCTGGGCAAACAGGTTCTCGACGAACAGCCAGCCGGAGATCAGCGACAGCGACAACAGCGTCCAGCCGGCCCAGAGGAAACCGAACAACAGGCTTTCCATGGTTTGCAGCGGCGGGAAGTTCTTGATCAGTCCGGACGGGTGTTTGTGCTTGAGCTGGTGATCTTGCACCAGCACCAGCAAGGCCTGGAACACCGCGATGGTGAACATGCCGTAGGCCAGCAGCGACAGTAGAATGTGCGCGAGGATGCCCGGTTCTTCGTCGATGATCTGCACAGTGCCGGTCGGCGCGAACTGCGCCAGCAACACCGTGACCGCGCCGAGCGGGAACAGCAGCACCAGCAGGTTCTCCACCGGAATCCGTGAGCAGGCAATCAAGGTCAGGGCGATCACCGCCGCCGAGATCAGGCTGGAGGCGCTGAAAAAGTCCAGGCCCAGGCCAATCGGCGTCAGCAAATGCGTGAACAGGCTGGCGAACTGGGCCACCACGGCGAGTACGCCGAGGGAAACCAGCAGGCGCTTGTTCGCCTTGGCACCGGCGGCCAGACGCGTGCCTTGATAGAGAGTCGCAGCGGCGTATAGAAGGGCGGCGGCGAGGGTGGTCAGCAAACTGGGTGACAAGGGGAGCATAAATCCTGTTAGGCAAGCCCGAAAGGGGCTGAGTTTGGCATAGAACCGCCATGGCACGAAAGACTCAGGAAGCTGACGGCGAGGTGTCCGCCAGCCGCAGTCTTCGCTATAATCCGCGACCTGCCCACGCCGCAGGCTCGCCGAGCACATGTTGATTCCGGTCTGGGCCGCCATTATCCCGGTCTACACAGGGCCTGAAAGGATCGCGCAATGTTTGAAAACTTAACCGACCGTCTCTCGCAGACGCTGCGCCATGTCACCGGCAAGGCCAAGCTGACCGAAGACAATATCAAAGACACCCTGCGTGAAGTGCGCATGGCGTTGCTCGAAGCCGACGTCGCCCTGCCGGTGGTCAAGGACTTCGTCAATTCGGTCAAGGAGCGCGCTGTCGGCACCGAGGTGTCGCGCAGCCTGACGCCGGGCCAGGCGTTCGTGAAGATCGTCCAGGCCGAACTCGAAAGCCTGATGGGCGCGGCCAACGAAGACTTGAACCTGAGCGCCGTGCCGCCCGCCGTCATTCTGATGGCCGGTCTGCAGGGTGCCGGTAAAACCACCACCGCTGGCAAACTGGCGCGCTTCCTGAAAGAGCGCAAGAAGAAGTCGGTCATGGTCGTGTCGGCGGACGTTTATCGTCCTGCGGCGATCAAACAGCTGGAAATGCTCGCCGGTGAAGTGGGCGTGACCTTCTTCCCGTCTGACCTGAGCCAGAAGCCGGTCGACATCGCGCAAGCTGCTATTAAAGAAGCAAAACTGAAATTCATCGACGTGGTGATCGTCGATACCGCCGGTCGTCTGCACATCGATGAAGAGATGATGGGCGAGATCAAGGCGCTGCACGCCGCGATCAACCCGGTCGAAACCCTGTTCGTGGTTGACGCCATGACCGGTCAGGATGCGGCCAACACGGCCAAGGCCTTCGGTGACGCGCTGCCGCTGACCGGTGTGATCCTGACCAAGGTCGACGGTGACGCCCGTGGCGGTGCTGCGCTGTCGGTTCGCGCCATCACCGGCAAGCCGATCAAGTTCATCGGTATGGGCGAGAAGAGCGAAGCGCTCGATCCGTTCCACCCTGAGCGTATCGCCTCGCGCATTCTCGGCATGGGCGACGTGCTCAGCCTGATCGAACAGGCCGAAGCGACCCTCGACAAAGACAAGGCCGACAAACTGGCCAAGAAGCTGAAGAAGGGCAAGGGCTTCGACCTCGAAGACTTCCGCGATCAGCTGCAACAGATGAAAAACATGGGCGGCCTCGGCGGCCTCATGGACAAACTGCCGAGCATCGGCGGCGTCAACCTGTCGCAAATGGGCAATGCCCAGAACGCCGCAGAGAAACAATTCAAACAGATGGAAGCCATCATCAACTCCATGACCCCGGCCGAGCGCCGCGACCCTGAGCTGATCAGCGGTTCGCGCAAACGCCGTATCGCCATGGGTTCCGGCACTCAGGTGCAGGACATCGGTCGCTTGATCAAGCAGCACAAGCAGATGCAAAAGATGATGAAGAAATTCACCGCGAAAGGCGGAATGGCGAAAATGATGCGCGGCATGGGCGGCATGTTGCCCGGCGGCGGCATGCCGAAAATGTAAAGAATCCGCGCCGGTCGTCGCACCGGCGCAGACCCTGCAAGGACGCAGGATCAACAGCAAACCCGCACACGGCGGGAGCTGACCGGCCGTTTTTATCGACGGCTCTATATGCAGATCTGCACGGCATGCCATAGGCGCCGGAAAAAGTCATTTGCAAAAGTCCGGATATTCCTTAGAATATGCGGCCTTTCGGGCACCCATGCCCGCTGTGCATTTAGATTTGCAGCACCGACTACAGGAACGATGTTCACATGCTAACAATCCGTCTTGCCCTTGGCGGCTCCAAAAAGCGCCCGTTTTACCACCTGACCGTAACCGACTCGCGTAACCCGCGTGACGGCTCCCACAAAGAACAGGTTGGTTTCTTCAACCCTGTTGCCCGTGGTCAGGAAGTTCGTCTGTCCGTGAACCAAGAGCGCGTTGCCTACTGGCTGAGCGTTGGTGCACAGCCTTCTGAGCGTGTTGCTCAGTTGCTGAAGGACTCTGCAAAGGCTGCGGCCTGAGCAATATGAACGCGACGCCAGCTGTTGCTGATGATTTGATCGTTATCGGCAAAATTTATTCTGTTCATGGCGTTCGCGGCGAAGTGAAGGTTTATTCCTTTACTGATCCGACTGAAAACCTGTTGCAGTACAAAACCTGGACGCTCAAGCGCGAAGGCAATGTCAAACAGGTCGAGCTGGTCAGTGGACGCGGGAGCGATAAGTTCCTGGTCGCAAAGCTCAAGGGTCTTGATGATCGTGAAGAAGCTCGTCTTCTGGCCGGTTATGAGATCTGCGTGCCGCGCAACCTGTTCCCTGAATTGACCGACGGCGAGTACTACTGGTACCAGCTGGAAGGTCTGAAGGTCATCGATCAACTGGGGCAAATGCTCGGGAAAGTCGATCATCTTCTGGAAACCGGCGCCAATGATGTAATGGTAGTCAAGCCTTGCGCTGGCAGCCTGGATGATCGTGAACGCTTGCTGCCCTATACGGCGCAGTGTGTGTTGGCAGTTGATCTGGCAGCGGGCGAGATGAAGGTGGATTGGGATGCGGACTTCTAAGCGTGGCTAAATTGCGCGTAGAAGTGATCAGTTTGTTTCCCGAGATGTTTTCCGCCATCGGCGACTACGGCATCACCAGTCGAGCGGTCAAACAGGGGCTCTTGCAGCTGACCTGTTGGAACCCGCGGGATTACACGACGGATCGGCATCACACTGTGGACGATCGCCCGTTTGGCGGTGGTCCGGGCATGGTGATGAAGATCAAGCCCCTGGAAGATGCTCTGGTTCAGGCCAAGGCAGCAGCCGGGGAGGCGGCGAAGGTGATTTACCTGTCCCCCCAAGGCCGTCAACTGACTCAGTCGGCGGTACGCGAGTTGGCACAATCGGATGCATTGATCCTGATTGCCGGCCGCTATGAAGGCATTGACGAGCGTTTTATTGATGCTCATGTCGATGAAGAGTGGTCGATTGGTGACTATGTATTGTCTGGCGGCGAGCTGCCGGCAATGGTCATGATCGATGCGGTTACACGACTGCTGCCTGGAGCTTTAGGGCATGCGGACTCCGCCGAGGAAGATTCCTTTACGGATGGTCTGCTGGATTGCCCGCACTACACCCGACCTGAGGTGTATGCGGATCAGCGTGTTCCCGACGTGTTGCTAAGTGGCAATCACGCGCATATCCGGCGTTGGCGTTTACAGCAGTCCCTTGGTAGGACCTATGAACGACGCGTCGATCTTCTGGAAAGCCGCTCGCTTTCTGGAGAAGAGAAGAAGCTGCTCGAGGAATACATCCGCGAGCGGGACGATAGTTAACAACGTATCGATGGTAGATCGAACGATTTACCTTAGGAGCACAGCATGACCAACAAAATCATCCTTGCACTCGAAGCAGAGCAGATGACCAAAGAAATCCCTACCTTCGCCCCAGGCGACACTATTGTCGTTCAGGTGAAAGTGAAGGAAGGCGATCGTTCCCGTCTGCAAGCGTTCGAAGGCGTTGTAATCGCCAAGCGTAACCGCGGCGTGAACAGTGCGTTCACCGTTCGTAAAATCTCCAACGGTGTTGGCGTAGAACGTACTTTCCAGACCTACTCCCCGCAGATCGACAGCATGGCTGTTAAACGTCGCGGTGACGTACGTAAAGCCAAGCTGTACTACCTGCGCGACCTGTCGGGTAAAGCAGCTCGCATCAAGGAAAAACTGGCTTAAGTCCAGCTTCCGATGCAGAAAAAAGCAGCCTACGGGCTGCTTTTTTGTTGCCCGAATTTCACCGATCCCCTGTAGGAGCTGCCGAAGGCTGCGATCTTTTGATCCTGCTTGTACTCGGAAGCCAGATATCGAGTCTATTTCATGACCACCCGCGACCAGGAAATCGAACGCCGCACCGAACTCTCGGTGACCCGCGTCACCAAAGCCGTCTTCCCGCCGACCACCAACCACCACAACACCCTGTTCGGCGGCACGGCGCTGGCGTGGATGGACGAAGTCTCGTTCATCACCGCCACACGCTTCTGCCGCTTGCCGCTGGTGACCGTGTCCACCGACCGCATCGACTTCAACCACGCGATCCCGGCGGGCTCGATCGTTGAGTTAGTGGGCAAGGCGATCAAGGTCGGCAACACCAGCCTCAAGGTTGAGGTGGAAGTGTTTGTTGAAAGCATGAGCTGTGATGGTCGAGAGAAAGCGATTCACGGGCAGTTCAGCTTTGTCGCGATTGATGACGATAAGCGGCCGGTGCCGGTGCTGCCGGGTTTTGCAGCTTGAATCTTTAAAAGATCGCAGCCTTCGGCAGCTCCTACATGTGATGCGTTTCCCTGTAGGAGCTGCCGAAGGCTGCGATCTTTTGCTTTTAAGCCTGTTGTGCCTCAGGTTGAATCAACGCCAATAACGTCCACCCCGACCCCGGCTTCACGACAGTCTCCGGCGTCACCACATGCACCCAGCCGCTGTCATCGCGCATAAACAGCAACGTCGCGCGATTACCATGCAGCGCCCGGTAATCATCCCAACTGAAGCCATCCGTCAACGTCGTGCTATACAACTCCGCTCCCTGGCCAATCTGACTGGCCAGCTTCGCGTAGGTAAACGCTTCGCTGCCCAACTGATTGCCACGATGCTCAAGACTCGCCCGGTGCTTGTCACTGCGACGGCTTTCCTGACCACTCGCCAAGCCAAACAAGCGCTGATGCCCGAAGTCATGGCGGAAACGCATCGCCGCCAAGGTATTCAGCTCACCCGACGGCGACAGCGCCAGCAAATGCCCCAGCCCGACCAGATCCAGATGCGCATCGGCATGCTGCGAGGCCGGGTTGCCGAAGTACGTCGGCAAACCTTCCATGCGCGCCGCACGAATGTTTTCCCAGCTTGAATCGGTCAGCAATACCCGGCTGCCCAATTGCTGCAGCGACTTGGCCAGCTCGCGTGCCGGGCCATTGGCACCGACGATCAGGAAGCCGCTCGGCGCCGGTTCGGCCACCTTAAGCAAACGTGCCAACGGGCGCGCCGTCGCGCTTTGCAGCACCACCGTGCCGATGATCACCGCGAACGTCAGCGGCACCAGCAGCAGCGCCCCTTCATGCCCGGCCTCGTGCAGACGAATCGCAAAAATCGCCGACACTGCCGCCGCGACAATCCCGCGCGGCGCGATCCAGCACAGCAGCGCGCGCTCGCGCCAGCTCAGGCTCGAACCGGCGGTACTGAGCAGCACGTTCAGCGGTCGGGCGATGAACTGAATCACCACCAACAAAATCAGTACCAACGGCCCAAGGCCCATCAACGCGTACAAATCCAGACGCGCCGCGAGCAAAATGAACAACCCGGAAATCAGCAGCACGCTGAGGTTTTCCTTGAAGTGCAGAATGTGCCGCACGTCCACGCCTTTCATATTCGCCAGCCACATGCCCATCAGCGTCACCGCCAGCAGACCGGACTCGTGCATCACCTCGTTGGAGGCAATGAAAATCCCCAGCACCGCCGCCAGCGACGCGAGGTTATGCAGGTACTCCGGCAGCCATTGCCGGCGGATCACTGTCCCCAGCAGCCAGCCACCGACAACGCCGAACACCGCACCACACAGAATCACCCCGCCAAACGTAAATAGACTCTGTTTGAGCCCATGACCTTCAGCACTGGCAATAATGAAGCTATAAACCACAACGGCGAGGAGGGCGCCGATCGGGTCGATGACGATGCCTTCCCAGCGCAGAATG
The DNA here is from genome assembly GCF_902706155.1 of Pseudomonas sp. 18058. Classification (NCBI taxonomy): domain Bacteria; kingdom Pseudomonadati; phylum Pseudomonadota; class Gammaproteobacteria; order Pseudomonadales; family Pseudomonadaceae; genus Pseudomonas; species Pseudomonas sp. 18058. The sequence goes on along the minus strand of NZ_CACSJY010000023.1, from coordinate 43,652 downwards.
TTGGCGATGGAAGATTTCGGCCGCACCACGCGCAGCATCGGCACAATCACCGTCGGGCCGGTGACCAGCGTCAGGCTGCCGAAGAGGATGGCCAGCATCCAGTCGAAACCAAGCAGATAGTGCGTGGCGACGGCGATGACGACCCAGGTCGACAGCGCACCGATGGTCACCAGACGATGCACGACGCTGCCGATTTCCTTCCATTCCGACAGGTGCAGCGTCAGGCTGCCCTCGAACAGAATCAGCGCCACCGCCAGCGATACCAGCGGCATCAGCAAAGGGCCGAACATTTCCTGTGGATCGAGCAGGCCCAACACCGGCCCGACCAAAATCCCCGTCACCAGCAGAAACAGAATCGCCGGCAGCTTCAGGCGCCATGCCAGCCATTGGCAGCCCAATGCGGCGACACCGATGCCACCGAATGCCAATAGGATTTGCTGCTCGTTCATTGAAGCTCCCTGTTCCTTGAAATGGCGCGCTGTGAAAGACTAGCGCGCATTATTACTGTTCATTTTCTATTTGCGTACAGCGCTTTTGCGTGTGCGTGCAGAGTGCCCATGGCTGCCATTGACCACCCGCTGATTGATCAATTCCTCGACGCTTTATGGCTGGAGAAAGGCCTGTCCGACAACACCCGTGACGCCTATCGCAGTGACCTGGCGTTGTTCAACGGCTGGGTGCAGGAGAAAAATCTCGAGCTGATCAATGCCGGTCGCGAATTGATCCTCGATCATCTGGCCTGGCGCCTTGAGCAAAACTACAAACCGCGCTCGACGGCGAGATTTCTCTCCGGGGTGCGTGGCTTCTATCGCTACTTGCTGCGCGAGAAGATGATTTCCGTCGACCCGACGTTACGTGTCGAAATGCCGCAGCTGGGTCGGCCGTTGCCCAAGTCGTTGTCGGAAGCTGACGTGGAAGCGCTGCTGAAGGCGCCGGATCTCAGCGACGCCATCGGTCAGCGTGATCGCGCCATGCTTGAGGTGTTGTATGCCTGCGGCCTGCGGGTGACCGAATTGATCAGCCTCACCCTGGAACAGGTCAACTTGCGTCAGGGTGTGTTGCGGGTGATGGGCAAGGGCAGTAAGGAGCGGCTGGTGCCGATGGGCGAGGAAGCGATTGTCTGGGTCGAGCGCTACATGCGCGATGGGCGCGGTGAACTGCTCGGCGGGCGGCCCAGCGATGTGCTGTTCCCCAGTCAGCGCGGCGAGCAGATGACCCGGCAGACGTTCTGGCACCGCATCAAGCATCAGGCCAAGATCGCGGGGATTGGCAAGTCGTTGTCGCCGCATACGTTGCGCCATGCGTTCGCCACGCACCTGCTCAACCATGGCGCGGATTTGCGCGTGGTGCAGATGCTGCTGGGCCACAGCGACCTCTCCACCACACAAATCTACACCCACGTCGCCCGCGCCCGTCTGCAAGAGCTGCACGCCAAACACCACCCGCGCGGCTGACACATCCCCTTTGTTTGAAATACTTATCTGTGGTGAGGGGATTTATCCCCGACGGGCTGCGCAGGGCCCCAAACCTGGCTTGCTCGGTTTGTCTGATAGATCGGGTTGGATGGTTTTAGGGCTGCTTCGCAACCCAGCGGGGATAAATCCCCTCACCACAATAATGTGTGTCAGTCACATATGGGTGTAGCAGTTGCAGAGGCAATGCGTTGCGCGTAGTGCAGATGTTGCTCGGCCACAGCGACCTCTCCACCACACAAATCTACACCCACGTCGCCCGCGCCCGTCTGCAAGAGCTGCACGCCAAACACCACCCGCGCGGTTAACTCCATACCTCCCCGTGTAGGAGCTGCCGAAGGCTGCGATCTTTTGATCTTAAAAACAAAATCAAAAGATCGCAGCCTGCGGCAGCTCCTACATAAAGCAGGTGTGAGGAGTGGCGACAGGCGCATTCGGCCACCGTGGCCTTATGTGTTAGGCTTTGCCGGTTTGCACGATGGACGGTTATGACCCGGTGTTCCGGCACGGGCGTTCTGATCGTTCCATTTGTCCGCCTTCAGGAGTTCTCATGCGTCTGACCCAGATTTTCGCCGCCGCAGCCATTGCGTTGGTCAGCACCTTTGCCGTCGCCGATGACGCGGCCGACAAAGCGATTCGTCAAAGCCTGGAAAAACTCGAACTCGAGGTTCCGGTAGAAAGCATCAATGCCAGCCCGTTGCCAGGCATGTACGAAGTCAAACTCAAAGGCAGCCGCGTGCTCTACGCCAGCGCCGATGGCCAGTACATCGTTCAGGGTTACCTGTTCCAGCTCAAGGACGGCAAACCGGTCAACCTGACCGAGAAAACCGAACGCCTGGGCGTCTCCAAACTGGTCAACGCCATTCCGGTTGCCGAAACCGTGGTCTACCCGGCGATCGGCGAAACCAAATCGCACATCACCGTGTTCACCGACACCACCTGCCCGTACTGCCACAAGCTGCACGCCGAAGTGCCTGAGCTGAACAAGCGCGGCATCGAAGTGCGCTATGTTGCGTTCCCGCGTCAGGGCCTCGGTTCGCCGGGTGACGAGCAACTGCAAGCCGTGTGGTGCTCGAAAGACAAGAAAGCTGCCATGGACAAAATGGTCGATGGCAAGGAAATCAAGGCCGCCAAGTGCGAGAACCCGGTTTCCAAACAGTTCGCTCTGGGTCAGTCGATTGGCGTGAACGGTACACCGGCCATCGTTTTGGCCGACGGACAAGTCATTCCGGGCTACCAGCCTGCGCCACAAGTCGCCAAACTGGCGCTGGGCGCGAAGTAATTCGCATCGTCACGGTCAGCCGCTGACGATCATGGTCCGGCAGCAACATTGCCGGGCCATCAATAGAGAGCCGCGAGCACGCGGTTGTTTTCCGGCCGACCCAGCGTCGGCCGTTTTATGGGGAGTTCACAGTGAATCCGGTCAAAGTAGGCATCTGTGGGTTAGGCACCGTCGGTGGCGGTACCTTCAACGTACTTCAGCGCAACGCCGAGGAAATTGCTCGTCGTGCCGGGCGTGGAATCGAAGTGGCACAAATTGCCATGCGCACGCCAAAGCCTCAGTTCCAGACGACCGGTATTGCGATTACCAACGATGTCTTCGAAGTGGCCACAAACCCTGAGATCGACATCGTTATAGAGCTGATGGGCGGCTACACCGTTGCCCGCGAGCTGGTACTCAAGGCCATCGAGAATGGCAAGCATGTGGTCACCGCGAACAAGGCTCTGATTGCCGTTCACGGTAATGAAATTTTCGCCAAGGCTCGCGAGAAAGGCGTGATCGTGGCGTTCGAAGCGGCCGTGGCCGGTGGCATTCCGGTGATCAAGGCGATCCGTGAAGGCCTGTCCGCCAACCGCATCAACTGGGTCGCCGGGATCATCAACGGCACTGGTAACTTCATCCTCACCGAAATGCGCGAGAAGGGTCGTACCTTCGAAGACGTGTTGGCCGAAGCGCAGGCACTGGGTTACGCCGAAGCCGATCCGACCTTCGACGTTGAAGGCATCGACGCCGCGCACAAGCTGACGATTCTGGCTTCCATCGCGTTCGGCATCCCGCTGCAATTCGACAAGGCTTACACCGAAGGCATCACCAAGCTGACCACCGCTGACGTCAACTACGCCGAAGCGCTGGGCTATCGCATCAAGCACCTCGGCGTGGCGCGCAGCACCGCTGCCGGCATCGAGTTGCGCGTGCACCCGACGCTGATCCCGGCCGATCGTCTGATCGCCAACGTCAACGGCGTGATGAACGCGGTGATGGTCAACGGTGACGCCGCCGGTTCGACGCTGTTCTACGGCGCCGGCGCCGGCATGGAGCCAACCGCTTCGTCGGTGATCGCCGATCTGGTCGACGTGGTTCGCGCCATGACCTCCGATCCGGAAAACCGCGTGCCGCACCTGGCCTTCCAGCCGGACTCGCTGTCGGCCCATCCGATCCTGCCGATCGAAGCCTGCGAAAGCGCTTACTACCTGCGCATTCAGGCCAAGGATCATCCGGGCGTGTTGGCTCAAGTGGCGAGCATCCTCTCGGAGCGCGGCATCAACATCGAGTCGATCATGCAGAAGGAAGTCGAGGAACACGACGGTCTGGTGCCGATGATCCTGCTGACCCACCGTGTGGTCGAGCAGCGCATCAACGATGCCATCGCCGCCCTCGAAGCGCTGGCCGGCGTGAATGGTCCGGTAGTACGGATCCGCGTCGAGCACTTGAACTAAATAGAAGCAGCTGCAAGATTCGAGCTGCAAGCGGCAAGAGAAAAGCGGTCTGGCTTTTACTTGCAGCTTGTAGCTCGTAGCTTGAAGCCCAAACCGAAGGTTTGCCCTTATGCGTTACATCAGTACCCGCGGCCAGGCACCGGCCCTGAATTTCGAAGACGTCCTGCTGGCTGGTCTGGCGACCGACGGCGGTCTGTACGTTCCGGAAAACCTGCCACGTTTCACCCAAGAAGAAATCGCTTCCTGGGCCGGCCTGCCGTATCACGAACTGGCCTTCCGGGTGATGCGCCCGTTCGTCACCGGCAGCATTCCGGATGCCGATTTCAAAAAGATTCTTGAAGAAACCTACGGCGTGTTCGCCCACAGCGCCGTGGCGCCGCTGCGTCAGCTGAACGGCAACGAATGGGTGCTGGAGCTGTTCCACGGCCCGACCCTGGCGTTCAAGGACTTCGCCCTGCAACTGCTCGGTCGTTTGCTCGACTACGTTCTGGAAAAACGCGGCGAGCGCGTAGTGATCGTTGGCGCTACTTCCGGTGACACCGGTTCGGCCGCCATCGAAGGCTGCAAGCACTGCGAAAACGTCGACATTTTCATCCTGCACCCGCACAAGCGCGTGTCGGAAGTGCAGCGTCGCCAGATGACCACGATCTTCGGCGAGAACATCCACAACATCGCCATCGAAGGCAACTTCGATGACTGCCAGGAAATGGTCAAGAACAGCTTCGCTGACCAGAGCTTCCTCAAAGGCACGCGTCTGGTGGCGGTGAACTCGATCAACTGGGCGCGGATCATGGCCCAGATCGTTTACTACTTCCACGCCGCACTGCAGTTGGGCGGCCCGGCGCGTTCGGTGTCGTTCTCGGTGCCAACCGGCAACTTCGGCGACATCTTTGCCGGTTACTTGGCGCGCAACATGGGCCTGCCGATCAACCAGTTGATCGTCGCCACCAACCGCAACGACATCCTGCACCGCTTCATGAGCGGCAATCAGTACGTCAAGGACACCCTGCACGCCACGCTGTCGCCGTCGATGGACATCATGGTCTCGTCGAACTTCGAACGCCTGCTGTTCGACCTGCACGGTCGCAACGGCGCAGCAATCGCCGGTCTGATGGATTCGTTCAAGCAGGGCGGCGGTTTCAGCGTCGAGCAAGAACGCTGGACCGAAGCGCGCAAGCTGTTCGATTCGCTGGCCGTGGATGACGCACAGACTTGCGAAACCATCGCTGAAGTCTACGAGCAGACTGGCGAAGTGCTGGATCCGCACACCGCCATCGGTGTTAAAGCTGCGCGTGAATGCCGTCGCAGCCTGGATATCCCGATGGTCATCCTGGGCACCGCTCACCCGGTGAAATTCCCTGAAGCCGTAGAGAAAGCCGGTGTAGGAAAAGCGCTCGAACTACCTGCACATCTTTCTGATTTGTTTGAGCGAAACGAGCGCTGTACCGTTCTGCCAAACGAGCTGAAAGCCGTGCAAGCCTTTGTCAGCCAGCATGGCAACCGCGGCAAGCCGCTGTAAGCCGTAAAAGCTGTCACATTTTGAAGCCCGTCTCCTGACGGGCTTTTTTGTTTCTGCTGCCACACTGCTCGGGTTTTCACCCACGAAGGACGGGTGAGTTGATCACGAAGGAAGTGGCAATGTGGTTTTCCAGAGATTTGAAGCCAGCCCTGTGCTGGCTGTTTTTATTGGCAATGCTGGGGTTCATGCGCTGGGGGGTAGCGGCGCAACTGATGCAGCATGACGGCGAAGTCGGCAAGGTTCAGCCCATCGAGCTCAACGCAGAAGAGCAGCAATGGATCCGCGACAATCCGCGTGTCATCGTCGCGTCCGTGCAGTATCCGCTGTACCTGTTCCAGGATGAACATGCGCATTGGAACGGCCTGAACAGTGATGTGCTCAAGCGTATCAGCGCGATGACCGGTTTGCAGTTTGTGCATCAAGAGTCTTTCTCCACCGACCACCTGCTCGAACGGCTGGAGCGCGGTGAAGCGGACATCAGCACCACGCTGGCGATGAGCGATGAGCGCAAAGTGTTCCTCGATTTCAGCCATGCCTTTGGCGGTGCCGGCTGGGTGTTTGTCGGGCGTGTTGGCGAACCACAGGTGCAGTCGCTGGAGCAGTTGGCCAAACGTGTGCTGGTGCTGCCGGCCCGGCACGCGCTGGAAGGCATCATCCGCCGCGACTATCCGGCCATTGAGATCCGCTCGGTGAAAACCTATGCCGAAGCACGGGCGTTGGTCGAAAGTGGTGAGGCTTATGCCACGATTGAAAACGAGATTGGCGCGCAGTTGTTTCCTTCCGGATTGCTCAGGGTCGGCGATTTGCTCGAAGGAAAATGGGAGGCAGATCACTTGGCGGTGCGTAAGGGCCAGCCGGAGTTATTGAGCATCCTCAACAAGGCGCTTGAGGCTTTTCCGCCGGAGGAGTTGCGCGCGATTCGGCTCAAATGGCTCGACGGTGTTTCCCCGTTGCGGGTGCCCTCGGTGTGGCAGCGGTTCGCCAGTTGGGGCTGTTGGGCGATGGCCGTGATTGGCACGTTCGGTCTGTTGTCGCTGGTCTGGAATCGGCGATTACGCGCGGCGATCAGGCAACGCACTGAAGCTGAAAAAGATCTCGGCGACCAGTTGGCGTTTCAGCATGCGTTGATCAATTCAATGCCCGATCCGGTGTTCGTCCGCGACCTGCTGGGTCGCTTGATCATGTGCAATCGCAGTTATGAGGAGGCGCTCGACATTCGTTTCGATCAGGTTCAGGGACGCTCGCTGATGGAGGTTGATGCCCTGCCAAAGATCACGTCACGCATGCTTCACGACGAATTCATGGCGCAGCTGCAGACGCGCAAAACGCGATTCTGCCGGCGCCAACTGCAATTCAAAAACGGCTCGCGGGAGATCTACCAATGGACGGTGCCGTTTTACAGCGCCGACGGAAAACTGCGCGGACTGCTCGGTGGCTGGACAGACATGAGCGGACGTCTGCACTGAGTTTGGGAAAAGTCCTATAACCCCTGAGGCCTTTTCCGATGGGAGGCTGAGGACGGCTGCCCTAGAGTGAACGGTGTCTGCGGTGAGAGTCCGCACCCGCCGTTTCAGAGGTCGCCTATGCGCTCGCTCAAAGTCCTGATCCTTGAACACAATCCGTTCCAGTTGATGGCGTTGCACCAGATGCTCAACGCCATCGGCATCTACAACGTACTGACCGCGCCGTCGCTGGGTTCGGCCTTGGGTTCGCTGGAGCAAAGCGGCGTCATCGATATCGCTATTTGCGACCCGCAACTCAAGGGCGGCGATGGCTTGGCGTTGATCCATCATCTGACCCGGCAGGAGCAGTCACGCGCATTGATTCTGCTGGGCAACGTGGCGCCGAGCCTGCTGACCGACCTTGAAACGCTGCTGCACGCGCATGAGCTGCAACTGCTCGGACGCCTGCAAACGCCGGTTTCGGCGGTGTTGATGCGCGGTTTGCTTGATCAATACCTCAGCGCGTTGCATCAACCTGTCGGGGCTTGAAACGCCGTGTATTTTTACTGTCATCTTCGCCGTGCATGCTCCATAGACCGGTAAGGCTCCAGGGATGGAGCAATCGCAGGCAGAACTTTCTTCTCGGACCGGTGGTCATTTATTGTGAACACGCCCCAGGCACTGTGTTTTCGGACTATTGAGTGGAGATCGAGATGGAAAGTATCAGTCTATTGCTCGGTGAGGCTCTGAGCCCGTATCAAGTGACGTTGACCCCTCGCGGCAGCCATGGCGAATGCCTGGTGACCCTGAAGAACAGCAACGGCGCCATTGTGGTGGAACGCGAATTCAATCAGGCGCAGTTGAGCGACAAACGCTTGCTGACCGATGTCGTCGACGGCCTGCACCGTGACGTGCTGATTGCCGAAGGACGGCTGGAACCCTGTGTGATCGCGGCATTGCGCAACGCAGCGCTGGATAAACGTCCGACGCTGTAAAGATGAAATATTTTTTATGGGAACCTTCCTGCATCCCTGTCAGTCAGACCCAGTAACAGCAGGATCAAGCATTGTGCTCCGGTGCTTGTCGCTTGCTGCTACTGGTCTTTATGTAGGCCACGTTTAACCCCGAGTCGTCTCCCCACTTCTCGGGGTTTCTTTTGTCTGGCGTTCGCCTATTGCGCGGCTTGCTGCTCGAAAAATGTCCGCGCTTGCTGCAGGTAATCCGCTTGTCGTTCGGGATCCAGCCACGCCGCGTAGAGCTGATTCAAATGCTCGTGGGGCAGGGTGCGCAGCAGTTGATTGATTTCGCTGATGGCCTGGCGGCCCTGCGTGGTGTCGGAACAAGCGACATAGCCTGAGAGATATTTCTCGGTGCCGCGAATCGAATAGAACTCCAGCTCATCTTCCGGAATTTGTGCCTGTTTCGCCTGATAGCGGATCTCTGGCCAATAGCCGAGCACCACCTGTAATCGGTTCAGCCGCTGCATCGACAGCAAATTGCTCAATGCATCATTGCCGTAGTGCGGGGTCAATGCGCCGCTGGGGGCGTGGCGCAACAGTCCGTCGATGTATTCGCCGTAACTGCGTTCGGCAACTACGCCGACTTTTCGCTCACCACTGGCCAGCAGCGCAGAAAAATCCACCGCACCGTCCACCAGATACGGTTCGAGTACCGCGCGATCTTTCTGACGCACCACCAGGCCATTGGCTACAGCGCGAATCGCCGGAATCGAATACGCCACCCATTGCGCGCGCTCTTTGTTCCACAGCAGCGCAGGGTCGCAGGCGAAAGGGTTTTCGTGAAGCATCTGCAAACCACGCGCACGATTGACGCGCATGATCTTGTGTTCGTACTGCGGCATGCCGGCAATCAGTTGCGGCATCAAATGATCGATCACCCCCTGACCTTTTTTCGGGCCTTCGAAAATCGTCATCGGCGGTAAATCGCGCAGCAACCAGATCAACGTTGGCTTCGCCTGCGCCCACGTTGGCGAGGCCAGCAAAAACAACAGGCCGAACAGACGCCACGTCCACCATTGGTGAGCGCGGTTGGCGTCTGAGGGATGCAGGTTTTTCAGCTTAAATGGCTCCGTCTTCGCGCAATCGGGCGATCTGCTGCGCGTCGTAACCGAGGTCGCTGAGCACTTGCGCATTGTGTTCACCCAGCGTCGGCCCGACCCATTCGGAACTGCCCGGTGTCCCGGAAAGTTTCGGCACGATACCCGGCATCTTGAAGTCCTTGCCGTCCGGCAACTTGGCGGACAGGAACATCTCCCGGGCGAGGTATTGCGGGTCGCTGAACATGTCTTCGGCGCTGAAAATACGGCTGACCGGTACGTCGGCCTGATTGAGCAGATCGAGCACCGTTTGCAGCGGCTGCGAATTGACCCAGCGATCGATCACGCCATACAACTCGTCGCGGCGACTGTCGCGCCCGTCGTTGCTGGCCAGCATCGGGTCATTAGCCAGATCTTCGCGACCGATGATCAGCATGAAGCGCTTGAAAATTGCATCACCGTTGGCGCCGATCTGCACATGCTTGCCGTCGGCGCTGGTGTGAATCGAGGAGGGGGTGATGCCGGGCATGATGTTGCCGGTGCGCTCGCGGATAAAACCGAACACATCGAACTCCGGCACCATGCTTTCCATCATCGCGAAAATAGCTTCATATAAAGCGACATCGACCACTTGGCCGAGCCCGCCATTGACTTCGCGATGACGCAGCGCCATCAGTGCGCCGATCACGCCCCACAGCGCGGCGATCGAATCGCCGATGGAAATCCCGGTGCGCACCGGTGGGCGGTCTTCAAAACCGGTGATGTAGCGCAAACCGCCCATGGATTCACCGACCGCGCCGAAGCCTGGCTGATCTTTCATCGGCCCGGTCTGGCCGAAACCGGACAGACGCACCATGACCAGTTTCGGGTTCAGCGCGTGCAGGGTTTCCCAACTCAGGCCGAGTTTTTCCAGCACACCGGGGCGAAAGTTCTCGATGAGGATGTCGGCTTCACTGAGCAGTTTTTTCAGAATCGCCAAACCGTCGGGGTGTTTCAGGTTCAGCGTCAGCGACTTCTTGTTGCGCGCCTGCACGAACCACCACAGGGATGTGCCTTCATACATTTTTCGCCATTTGCGCAGTGGATCTCCACCGTCCGGCGATTCGATCTTGATCACTTCAGCACCGAACTCGCCGCAAATACGCGAGGCAAACGGCCCGGCAATCAACGTACCCAATTCAATGACTTTCACGCCGCTGAGCGGCTTGTTGGAAAACGGCATGCGGAATCCTGTAGGACAAGGCTGTGCGGATACAGCGTTTTAACATAGCCGGCTGTCAGACGCCGCAGGTTGATCGCCATCAATTCGATGATTGCCTACCGCATCGGTTAGACTTGCCGCCTTTCCTCGTATCAAGAAGCCCGTTCATGGCCCAGCCGTCCACTACCTACAAATTTGAACTGAACCTCACCGACCTCGACCGCAGTGTCTACGAGAGTGTCAAGCAGACCATCGCCCGTCACCCTTCGGAAACCGAAGAGCGCATGACCGTGCGCCTGCTGGCCTACGCCCTCTGGTACAACGAGCAGTTGTCGTTTGGTCGCGGTCTGTCAGACGTGGATGAACCTGCGCTGTGGGAAAAGAGCCTGGACGATCGCGTTCTGCACTGGATCGAAGTCGGCCAGCCAGACGCCGATCGCCTGACCTGGTGCTCGCGTCGCACCGAGCGCACCAGCCTGCTGGCCTACGGCAGCCTGCGCGTTTGGGAAACCAAAGTGATCCCGGCGATCAAGAACCTGAAAAACGTCAACATCGCCGCCGTCCCTCAGGAAGTGCTGGAGACCTTGGCCAAGGACATGCCCCGCGTTATCAAGTGGGACGTGATGATCAGTGAAGGGACGATCTTCGTCACCGACGACCGTGGTCAGCACGAAGTCCAGTTGCAATGGCTGCAAGGTGAGCGCGGCTGATCCCGCGCCTGTAGCTGATTAATCCCACGTATTAAAGAGAAGTCTCCGTCACCCCATGCGCATCGAACCTCGCCTACTGCCCGAAACTCTGCCTTTTCTCGGTGATATTCCGCCACTGCTGACCCGCCTGTACGCGGCGCGGGGCGTGCAGTCCGAGGCAGAGCTGGACAAGAGCCTGGCGCGGTTGATCCCGTTCCAGCAGCTCAAGGGCATTGATGCGGCGGTGGACTTGCTGGTGACGGCGCTGGAGCAACGCCAGCGCATCCTCATCGTCGGCGACTTCGACGCGGACGGCGCGACGGCCAGCACGGTCGGCATGCTTGGCTTGCGTTTGCTCGGTGCCGCGCACGTCGATTATCTGGTGCCGAACCGCTTTGAATATGGCTACGGCCTGACCCCGGAAATCGTCGAAGTCGCTTTGACCCGTGAGCCACATTTGCTGGTCACCGTCGACAACGGTATTTCCAGCGTCGAAGGCGTGGCGGCGGCAAAAAAGGCTGGCCTAAAGGTCTTGATCACCGACCACCACTTGCCCGGCGAAGAGCTGCCGCAGGCCGATGCGCTGGTCAATCCGAACCAGCCGGGCTGCGAGTTTCCGAGCAAGGCACTGGCCGGCGTCGGGGTAATTTTTTATGTGTTGATGGCGTTGCGCGCGCGTTTGCGCAGCCTCGGCTGGTACGAGAACACGCCGCAGCCGAACATCGGTGAACTGCTTGATCTGGTCGCGCTGGGCAGCGTTGCCGACGTGGTGCCGCTGGACGCCAATAACCGGATTCTGGTGCACCAAGGCCTGGAGCGAATTCGCGCCGGTCGCGCACGGCCGGGGATCAAAGCGATTCTTGAAGTGGCCAAGCGTGACGCCACTCGCATCACGTCCACCGATCTCGGTTTTATCGTCGGCCCGCGCCTGAACGCTGCCGGGCGTCTGGATGACATGAGCCTGGGCATCGAATGCCTGCTCACTGCCGACGCCAGCAAGGCCCAGGAAATGGCCGCGCAACTGGACGGTATGAACCAGGATCGCAAATCCATCGAGCAGGGCATGCAGCGTGAAGCGCTGGCGCAGCTCAAGGACTTGCCGGTGGAGTCGATGCCATTTGGTCTGTGCCTGTTCGATCCGGAGTGGCACCAAGGCGTGATCGGTATTCTCGCATCACGGATGAAAGAACGTTATTTCCGTCCGACCATTGCCTTTGCTGATGCCGGTGATGGCTTGCTCAAGGGCTCGGGGCGCTCGGTGCAGGGCTTCCATATTCGTGACGCGCTGAGCGTTGTTGCAGCGCAGCATCCGACCCTGATCGCCAAGTACGGTGGTCACGCGATGGCCGCCGGTCTGACCTTGCCGCAGGAGAATTTTCCGCTGTTTGCCGAGGCCTTTGACGCTGAAGTGCGTAGGCAACTTCGCGAGGAAGACCTGACCGGACGCATGCTCTCGGACGGCACGCTGGCGGTGGAGGAATTCCACCTCGAACTGGCTCGCGCCCTGCGCCATGCCGGGCCTTGGGGGCAGCATTTTCCTGAGCCGCTGTTTCACGGGGTGTTTCAGTTGGTTGAGCAGCGGGTGGTCGGTGAGCGGCATTTGAAAGTGGTGCTGAAGAGCGAGTGTGGCTCGGTGAAGCTGGATGGCATCGCGTTTGGGATTGACCGGGATATCTGGCCGAATCCGACGATCAAGTGGGTTGAGCTCGCCTATAAGCTCGATGTTAACGAGTTTCGGGGTAATGAGACCGTGCAACTGATGATTGCCCATATCGAACCGCGCTGAAGATCAAAAGATCGCAGCCTTCGGCAGCTCCTACATAGAAGTGCGCTCTGTAGGAGCTGCCGCAGGCTGCGATCTTTTCTTGAATTTCCCCCGATCCCCCGTTGTCGACTAGGCTCTAAGCACTGCTTGATTGGCCTTGTGACGTCTTGTCGAATTTTTTGCCCGCGGGGGCGGGTGCTGCACCTTTTCCTGTCACTCGTCGACTATTCAAACAGAACCCTGGAGCCTGCCCACTGATTTGAGAGGTGCCCCATGAGTCTGCTGCTTGAACCCTTTACCCTTCGCCAACTGACCCTTCCGAACCGCATCGCCGTCTCGCCGATGTGCCAGTACTCCAGCGTCGACGGCCTCGCCAACGACTGGCACCTGGTGCACCTCGGCAGCCGCGCGGTGGGCGGCGCCGGTCTGGTATTTACCGAAGCCACGGCGGTGACCGCCGACGGGCGGATCACCGCCGAAGACCTTGGCCTATGGAACGACGAACAGATCGAACCACTGCAACGCATCACCCGCTTCATTACCTCCCAAGGCGCGGTCGCCGGCATTCAACTGGCCCACGCCGGGCGCAAGGCCAGCACCCATCGGCCGTGGCTCGGCAAGCATGGCAGCGTTAAACCCGATGACGGCGGCTGGACTCCGGTCGGGCCGTCGCCGATTGCCTTTGACCCGCAACACACACAACCGAAACAGCTGGATGAAGGGCAGATTGCCGACGTCATCCAGGCCTTTGTCGATGCTGCCAAACGCGCACTCAAGGCCGGTTTCAGTGTGGTTGAGGTGCACGCGGCGCATGGGTATCTGCTGCATCAGTTTCTCTCGCCGCTGAGCAATCAACGCCGGGATCAGTACGGTGGTTCATTTGAAAACCGTATTCGTCTGGTGCTGCAAGTGACTGGAGCGGTGCGGGCGGTTTGGCCGGAAGAGTTGCCGTTGTTTGTCCGCGTGTCAGCCACCGACTGGGTGGAGGACGGCTGGAATCCGGATGAAACCGTGGAGCTGGCGCGACGCCTGCACACCCTTGGCGCGGATCTGATCGACGTGTCGTCTGGCGGGACCGCAGCAAACGCTGAGATTCCGGTGGGGCCGGGTTATCAGACGCGTTTCGCCGAACGTGTCCGCAAGGAGTCAGGCATCGCCACCGGCACGGTGGGAATGATTACCGAGCCGGCGCAGGCTGAGCATATTCTGCGCACCTGTCAGGCCGACATCATCTTCCTCGCCCGCGAGCTGCTGCGTGATCCGTACTGGCCGCTGCACGCCGACGATGATCTGGGAGGACGCAAAGCGGTGTGGCCGGCGCAGTATCAGCGTGCGACGCATCGGGATCAGCCGATTCATGAGTCTGATTTGCGCGATTGAGTCAGTAGCGATAAAGCAAAAAGCCCCGGTCAGTGATGGCCGGGGCTTTTTTTCTGGTGAGTGGTTTTGTGTTGACTGGGCGGACGCTTTCGCGAGCAAGCCCGCTCCCACAGGGAAATGCATTCCAAGTGTGGGAGCGGGCTTGCTCGCGAAGAGGCCCGTGAGGCGCTACATAATTATCAAGGGTATTTACGCTTATCCGGCGCCGGCGGGAAGTACTGGTACAACCACGTCTCGCTCAACGTGCGATCGTTGGTGCGAATAAACAACCGCAGCTCCACCGGCTCAACGCTGTCACTGGTCGGGTACCAGTCAAACAGAATCCGGTAACCCTTGATGTCATCCAGCACCAGCACGCTGAAATCCTGCACCTTGCCGTTCGAGCACGTCACCACCGGCTCAATCCCGGTGCCCTGCGGCAATCGATCCAGGCCGCCACCCGTGAAATCCACAGCAAAACGACGCGCCCACACCGGCGGGTAATGCTCGCCCGGTGCCCAGCCCTCAACGAAACCGCCCATCCCGGAACGAGTTGCCTGCACCCGCGCCAACGGCGTGCTCACCGGCGGCAAAGCGCTCCAGTAAAGCTTGTAGCCGTAGTTCAGGGAATCACCGGCAGCCACCGGTTTCTTCGGTGTCCAGAACGCCACGATGTTATCGAGCGTCTCGCCAGTCGTAGGGATTTCCAGCAGATCGATAGAGCCTTCGCCCCACGCAGTGGTCGGTTCTACCCACAGGCTCGGACGCTTGCTGTACCAGTCGACGGTGTCCTGATAGTTGGCGAACTCATGGTCGGTCTGCACCAGGCCGAAACCTTTCGGATCGGTATCGGCAAACGCGTTGAATTGCAGAGTCGCCGGATTGTTCAGCGGACGGCAGATCCACTCGCCGTTGCCGCGCCACATCGCCAGGCGATCCGAGTCATGGATTTGCGGGTGAATGGTGTCGCACATGCGCCGTTCGTGGTTGCCGCAGCTGAACATGCTGGTCATCGGCGAGATGCCCAGTTGCTCGATGGCGGTGCGCGCATTGATGTGCGCGTCGATCTCCATCACCACGCGCTCGGCCTGGCAATCGATATCAAAACGGTAGGCGCCGGTGGCGCTCGGCGAGTCGAGCAGGGCGTAGACCACAAAACGCGTGGCGTTCTGATCCGGGGTCTCGAACCAGAACTTGGTGAAGTCAGGGAATTCTTCGCGCTTCTTGGCGTAAGTGTCGATCGCCAGACCGCGTGCGGAGAGGCCATATTGGCCAGTCGCATCCACCGCACGGAAATAACTGGCGCCGAGGAACGACACCACGTCATGGCGATCCAGTTCCGGCGCCTTGAACAACTTGAAGCCGGCAAAACCCAGGTCGCCCTTGAGCTGCTGGGTGTCGACCGAGGTGTTCTCGTAGTTGAACAGCGCCGGGCGGAAATGCACCTCGCGCGCGGTACGGGTCTTCGGATCGACGCTGTACATGCGTACCGGTTGGCGAAAACCCATGCCGACGTGGAAGAACTGCACGTCGAGCTGGCCCTTGTTTTCCTTCCACAACGAATGATTGCCGTCGTAGCGGATCGCGTTGAAATTCTGCGGCGTCATGGTCGCCAGCGTCGGCGGCAGCACCTGTTTAGTGTCCTGATAGGCACTGCCAGCCAGTTGCTTGGCTTGGCGCTTCAGCGCTTCGAAGTCAAACGCCTGCGCCTCGCCATCAGCGGCGCCGCCATTGGCAGCCCACGCTCGGGTCGCCAACAGGCCGGTGGCCGAAAGACCGGTGTAAGCCGCAATGGCCATGGACGCTTTGAGCAAATTCCTGCGGTGCATAAATACAACCTGTCGTGTGCAATCCCGCGCCGTTCCTGGCACGTGCTGGATCAGAAATAACGGTTCGGACAAGCCTTCGGCCAAACGCAACGGACTATAAACAGATGCCGGCTAGCTTAAACGGTTCGCTCGCAATGCAAAATTCGTTGATTCACTGCGCCAGTGTGTCAATGAAACAAGACATGTCGGTTAAAAATCTGACAGGACGTTCTGATTTACACGGCATATCTGCTTTTCTTGACTAATTACTCTAAAAACCGCTTTTCAGCGGCGAATTTATTTCTATTCTATGGGCATGGCCGGCGCGATCCATTTGGCCGGCAGGGCACACGGCGCTGCTGTAAGGGGCAGGGCGATGTGGTGTTTAAGCAATTCTTTGCAGTACTAGAGAAGGACATCGTCCATGGCAAAAATACAAGGCATCACCGACATGCTGGGCATCTTCCCCTGCCTGGGCAGCGGGCGCAGAAGGCGCCGGTTGAGCTCTGAGGAACTGAAACTGGTGGAGCGCTATCGCGAGCTTTCGGAAAGTGACCGGATTGCGATGCGGTATCTGGTGGATGCGATGCGGAGTGTTTCGCGGTTTTAACGCTGGGGTGGGCACCGTGAAAGCCATTTGGCTTTTTCGGTGGCCAGATCAATCAACCTACTAATGAACCTGTGGCGAGGGAGCTTGCTCCCGCTGGACTGCGCAGCAGTCCCCTGCTTTTTCAAGAGGGGCCGCTATGCGACTCAGCGGGACGATTCGACAAGCTCCCTCGCCACAGGTTTTTTGTTCAACCGGGCCGCTGATTTCGCCGCCGAGAGAAAGCCTATCGGCTAGCTACCCAAGACGCCAAGTCGACTCTGTCGACACCTACTGTAGGAAAGCGGGTTTGTCTCTGAAGGCAGTATCTGTAGGAAATGCCTGATTTTGCAGTGTCAGCGGCAACCGACCGCCCAAGCCGTAGTTTTTCCTTTATCTATTCGGATCCACGGAATGAACTGCAGGTTTCTCCATGTTGATCGAGTTTTCGGTGTCCAATTTCCGCTCATTCAGGGACAGGCAAACGCTGTCCATGGCGGCGAGCCCTCTTCTGAGCAAATCACGCAACACATTCAAAGCGGCCACGAATGCGGAGGAGCTTCCGGAATTGCTCAAGGTCGCTGCGATTTATGGCCCGAATGCGTCCGGCAAGTCATCGTTGATTCGAGCGATGGGCATCGTCGGGAGTTTATTGGCGATACCCGCTGACACGCTGGATGCCACGTTACCCGTTTCAGCGTTTCGCTTTGACGAAACACTGAAAGATGAGCCCAGTGCTTTTGAGTACGACTTTGTTCAAGGAGGTTTGCGCTATCGATTTGTCCTCGGTTTGACTGCGCAACGGATTGTTCACGAGCAATTGCTCTGCTTTCCACGAGGAAAAGAGACGTTGCTGTACAGACGTCAGGTTGATGCGCAAGGCGAGCATTATCTTTTCGGCGAAACCCTTGAGGGTGGCAAGGAAGTCCATCGCGCCTGGCAGCGTTTAACCAGCCCCAAGATGTTGTTTATCGCACAAGCGGTGATTCACAGCAGTGAAGAACTGATGCAACTGCGCTTACCGTTCTCCTGGTTTCAAAGTGGTCTGCTGGTGATTGAGCAGAACAACATGCCCGGTTTATCCACAGCGTCGATTCGTTTTTTGCAAATGGTTAAAAGCCATACGAGCGACTTGCGTGATTTTCTCTGCGCGCTGGATATTCCGGTATCAGCGATTCAACTCAGCCCGGATGATGCTGTTTCGGCTGCGGATAACAGAAAACTCACGCTGAAGGAGTTTATTGCCGCCGCGCAACGGGACAAGCTGACGCTCACGCACTCGAGTATGTCGGGTGACGCCGAGTTTGATTTTTCGGAAGAGTCTTGCGGCACAAAGAACCTGATTGGTTTCTGGCTGCCGTGGTTCATGATGAATCAGGCCGGTGGCAGTGGCGTTCTCAGTGTCGATGAGTTGAGCAGCAGTCTGCACCCTGAAATCGTCGCCGATTTGATCGCTCGACATCTGGACAACGGGCTGAATACGCAACTGATCTTCACCACCCACGACACCCATCTGATGAATGAGAAAATTCTACGTCGCGATCAATTCTGGATTACAGAACGCGATGCTCACGCGGCCACGCATCTGTTTTCCGTGCACGACTTTGAAGGTCAGGAAAGCGAGGATGTCGAGAAGCGCTACTTCGAAGGCCGCTACCGCGGATTGCCGCTGATAAGGCGGGGCTGACAATGGTGAGCTCGAATAAGTCGTTTGATCGAAAAGCCTCACGCTTCAAGCCGCAACCCAGTGTGTTGGTGCTCTGCGAAGACAGCAAATCAGGTAAGCGTTATCTGGAAGAGGCGGCACTGCACTTTCGTGCCCGGGCAAAGGTTGAAATCGTCCACTGCGGTGTAACCCACCCGAGCGGCATCGTCGATCGAGCGATGAAGCGACAAGAGCACTTCGACAAAATCTTCTGCGTTTTGGATCGCGATACTCACCGGTGTTTTGAACGTGCATTGAGTGAGGCGAAGTCTCATCCAAAAATCACCGTCATTGCGTCGTATCCATGCTTTGAATTTTGGCTTCTTTTGCACTTTGGCTTTAGCCGAAAACCCTTCAGATCTGCCGGGAAAAACTCTCCGGGTGATCTGGTGAGCAAGAGTTTGAGGACTAAGCCCAATATGGCGAATTATGAGAAGGGTAAAGCCATCAGTTATTTTGCTCAGCTGCTGGGTGAACCCTTTCATCGGGCAAGAACGCTGGCGCCGAAAGTACTAGAAGACGTGGTGGCCAGTGGTGAGCCTAATCCCAGTACCGAAATCCATTTGTTGATGGATGTATTTGAAACGTTATCCACGCCCCAACGGATCTAGCTCTGTGAACCGTGCCCGCATCCCTGCGGGCAGGTACTGATTCTTAGCGACTCACCTTCCACGCATCCCCAGCCGGGGCCTTGCCATGGTCATACGGTTTGCCAATCCACATATAAACCAGCCCCAAGCCAATCACGATCGCCGTGCTCAACACCATCGCATAGTTCACATACCACGCCGCATCCGGCGTGCGTGGCCAGGCCATGTTGATGATTGCGCCAATGCCATACACCAGCGCGCCAATATTCACCGGCCAGCCCCATGCGCCGAGGGTGAATTTGCCGCTCGGTTTCCAGCCTTTGCTGCGGGCATACAGCGCGGCCAGCACGATCATTTGGAACGCGAGGTAGATGCCGATGGCGGCGAAGCTGACGATGGTGGCCACGGCGTCTTGCAGGAAGAAACCGAGGGCGATGATCAGCGCGGGCAGGACGCCGGACACGAACAGTGCGGCAACCGGTACTTGGGTTGTAGGAGAAATCTTTTTCAGCAGTCGGCTGCCGATGACCATTTCGTCGCGAGCGTAGGAGTACAGCAGACGGCTCGCCGCTGCTTGTAGGCTGATGACGCAGGAGATGAAGGAAATCATCACCACGCCCATCACTACTTTCGAACCGACCGGGCCGAAGGCGTTGTTGAGGATGGTGGTGACCGGGTCTTTGTCGGTGCCGTTGATCACTGCTTGCATGTCGGGCACAGCGAGGATCAGCGCCAGGCAGGCGAACATCGCGGCGATGCCGCCGATGTAGATGGTCATGCGCATGGCCACCGGGATTTTCGCGCTCGGGTTCGGGGTTTCTTCGGCAACGTCGCCGCAGGCCTCGAAGCCGTAGTAGAGGAACATCCCCGCCAACGACGCGGTGAGGAAAGCCGGCAGGTACGAGCCGTCGACGCTGATGTCGAAGGTGTTGAACAGCACGCTGAGCGGTTGGTGACGTTCGAATACCAGCAGATAGACGCCGACGATCACCGCGCCAACCAGTTCGCAGAGAAAGCCGAACATGGCGATGCGTGCCAGCACTTTGGTGCCGCTGAGGTTGACCAGTGTGGCGAACAGGGTCAGCACCAGGGCGATGACGATGTTGGTGTTGTTGCTTGGCTCGAAACCGAGCATGGCGGCCAGGTACGGGCCAGCGCCGACCGCAACGGCAGCGATGGTCACGCATAGGGCGATGGAGTAAATCCAGCCGACCATCCATGCCCATTTTTTACCGACCAATCGGCGTGCCCAAGGGTAAACGCCGCCGGAGATCGGGAACTGCGAAACCACTTCGCCGAAGATCAGGCACACCAGCAATTGGCCGCAACCAACCAGCAAGTAGGCCCAGAACATCGGTGGGCCGCCAGCGGCAAGGCACAGGCCGAAGAGGGTATAAACCCCTACGACCGGTGACAGATAAGTGAAGCCCAAGGCGAAGTTTTCCCACAGGCTCATGCTGCGGTTGAAGTTCGAGGTGTAGCCCAGTTTGCGCAGTTGTTCGGCATCGCTGTCGGCAACGGCTGTGGCGAGATCGGGTGAGGAACTCATGTGTGTTTTGCTCCGTGAAATCGGCAGATTTCGGATGGCCGAGGCCGTGGCGGGGCTTTGTGGGCGCCGCCCGGTTCGGTGGTTATTGTTTTGGGATCCTGGTGGTGCGTAGTGCCGGTTTCTGCCTTGAAGCCGGGGTGACGCCTTCGCGAGCAAGCCCGCTCCCACATTTGGAATGCATTCCCCTGTGGGAGCGGGCTTGCTCGCGAAGCTTTTGACCTTAGTGCTTGAACATCACATGCCGAACCGTGGTGTAGTCCTCCAGCCCATACATGGACATGTCCTTCCCGTAACCGGACAATTTCTGACCGCCATGGGGCATTTCGCTGACGAGCATGAAGTGCGTGTTCACCCACGTGCAGCCGTACTGCAAACGAGCTGACATGCGGTGCGCGCGTCCTACATCCGCTGTCCACACCGAGGAGGCGAGGCCGTAGTCCGAATCGTTGGCCCATTCCAGCGCCTGCGCTTCATCGGTGAATTTGGTCACGGAAACCACCGGCCCAAACACTTCGCGGCGAACGATTTCGTCGTCCTGCTGCGCATCGGCCAACACGGTCGGCTCGAAGAAGAAACCATTGCCATCAACAGCCTTGCCGCCAGTGATCAAACGAATGTGCGACTGCGCCACAGCACGCTCGACAAACCCGGCAACACGGTCGCGATGCTGCGCAGTGATCAACGGCCCCAGCTCAGTCGACGGATCATCCTGCAAGCCGTACTTGATGCTGCTGACCGCCGCGCCGAGCTTCTCGACGAACTTGTCGTAGATGCCTTGCTGCGCATAAATCCGGCACGCGGCGGTGCAATCCTGCCCGGCGTTGTAGAAACCAAACGTGCGAATACCTTCCACCGCCGCATCGATATCCGCGTCATCGAAAATGATTACGGGCGCCTTGCCGCCCAGTTCCATGTGCATGCGTTTAACGCTGTCGGCAGTGCTGGAAATGATATTGGCGCCCGTGGCGATGGAGCCGGTTAGCGAGACCATGCGCACTTTCGGATGCGTGACCAGCGGACTGCCAACGGTAGGCCCACGACCAAACACCAGATTGAGTACACCGGCCGGGAAGATTTCCGACGCCAGTTCGGCCAGACGCAACGCGGTCAGTGGGGTTTGTTCCGACGGCTTGAGCACCACGGTATTACCGGCGGCCAGCGCCGGGGCGATTTTCCAGGCGACCATCATCAGCGGGTAGTTCCACGGCGCGATCGAGGCAATCACGCCAACCGGATCGCGACGGATCATCGAGGTGTGGCCGGGCAGGTATTCGCCACCGGCCGAACCGCTCATGCAACGGCTAGCACCGGCGAAGAAACGGAACACGTCGGCAATCGCCGGAATCTCGTCGTTGAGCGCGGCGCTGTAGGGTTTTCCGCAGTTATCGGATTCGAGTTTGGCCAACTCCTCGCCGTGGGCTTCGATGGCGTCGGCGAGTTTGAGCAGCAGCAGCGAGCGATCTTTCGGCGCGGTTTGCGACCAGTCGGCGAAGGCGTTATCGGCAGCGCGTACGGCGGCATCGACCTGGGCTTCAGTGGCTTCGTTGATTTCTACCAGGACTTCGCCACGCGAAGGGTTGAGCACCGGTTGCGCCGGGCCTTCGCC
The DNA here is from genome assembly GCF_902706155.1 of Pseudomonas sp. 18058. NCBI lineage: Bacteria > Pseudomonadati > Pseudomonadota > Gammaproteobacteria > Pseudomonadales > Pseudomonadaceae > Pseudomonas > Pseudomonas sp. 18058. The sequence goes on along the minus strand of NZ_CACSJY010000023.1, from coordinate 21,587 downwards.
GTTGACCAGTTGGCCGTTGATCAAGAGTTTGGTTTGCATGTCTGTTGTCCTCTTTATTGTTCTGCCGAAACCGAACCCCTGTAGGAGCTGCCGAAGGCTGCGATCTTTTGATGTTGCTTTGAAGATCAAGATCAAAAGATCGCAGCCTTCGGCAGCTCCTACACGGGGTTGGGTTTGTGGTTATTCGGTTATTTGCCGCCGCTGCCAGCGACACTCTCGCCGCCGCGCGTCAGGTAATACGCGCCGAGGATCGGCAGCATCGTCACCATCATCACCAGCATCGCGACGACGTTGGTCACCGGTACATCCCGAGGGCGACTCAACTGATTGAGCAGCCACAACGGCAACGTGCGCTCATGCCCGGCGGTGAACGTGGTGACGATGATTTCGTCGAACGACAGCGCAAACGCCAACATGCCGCCCGCCAGTAACGCCGAGCCGAGGTTCGGCAGAATGATGTAGCGAAAGGTCTGCCAGCCATCGGCGCCGAGATCCATCGAGGCCTCGATCAAACTGTGCGAAGTGCGGCGCAGGCGGGCGATGACATTGTTGTAGACGATCACCACGCAGAAGGTCGCGTGGCCGACGATGATGGTGAACATCCCCGGCTCGATCCCCAGCGTCTTGAACGTCGCCAGCAGCGCGATCCCGGTGATGATCCCCGGCAACGCAATCGGCAAAATCAGCATCAGCGAAATGCCCTGTTTGCCGAAGAAATCACGGCGATACAACGCTGCCGATGCGAGCGTGCCAAGCACCATCGCAATCAACGTGGCGATGGCTGCGATCTGCAATGAAAGCTTGATCGACTCCAGCACATCCGGCCGCGAAAACGCCACGCTGAACCAGTGCAGCGTGAAGCCCTTTGGCGGAAAGCTGAACGCGGCTTCCTCGGTGTTGAAGGCGTACAGGAAGATGATCAGGATCGGGAAGTGCAAAAACACCAACCCGCCCCACGCTGCGATTTTCAGGCCTAGAGAGGCATGCCCTTGTGATGAAGAATCAGAGCGCATCGAAAGCCCCCAGTCGTTTGACGATGGATAGGTAAACCGCGATCAACACAATCGGCACCAGCGTGAACGCCGCCGCCATTGGCATATTGCCAATCGCACCTTGCTGCGCGTAGACCATGCTGCCGACGAAGTACCCCGGCGGCCCGACCAGTTGCGGCACGATGAAGTCGCCCAAGGTCAGCGAAAACGTGAAAATCGAACCGGCGGCAATCCCCGGAATCGACAGCGGCAAAATCACCTGCATAAAGGTCTGACGCGGCTTCGCACCAAGGTCAGCGGAGGCCTGCAACAGCGACGGTGGCAGACGTTCAAGCGACGCCTGAATCGGCAAGATCATGAACGGCAGCCAGATATAAACCAACACCATGAATCGCCCCAGATGCGAGGTCGACAGAGTGCTGCCGCCCACCCCGGGAATCCCCAAAATGAACTGCAAAACCGGCTCCAATCCCAAGTGCTGCACGAACCACTGCGCCACGCCGCCCTTGGCCAGCAGCAACGTCCACGCATACGCTTTGACGATGTAACTGGCCCACATCGGCATCATCACCGCGATGTAGAAAAACGCCTTGGTCTTGCCGGTGGTGTAGCGCGCCATGTAGTAGGCAATCGGGAACGCGACGATGGCGCTGGCGATCGACACGACGATGGCCATGCTCAGCGTGCGCTGGATGATGTCGAAGTTCGACGGCTGAAACAGCGCGGCGAAATTCGCCAGGGTCAGGTCAGGCGTGACCGCCATGGTGAAGTCGTCGAAGGTGTAGAAACCCTGCCACAACAGCACCAGCAGCGAGCCAAGATAGATCGCGCCGAACCACAGCAGCGGCGGCACCAGCAGCATCGACAGATACAGGTTCGGCTTGCGGTAGAGCAGATTGGAAAACCTGCGCAACGGCGGCGATGTTGTCATCGCGAGCGTGCTCATATCAAACCCCGCTCGCCACGGTGTCATGCAGCGGAATCATCGCTTCCCGCGCCCAACGCGCGCTCAGGCGCTGGCCGGTCTGGTGTTGTGCGCTGCTGTCGATCCACTGGTTGTTGGCGTGGCTGATGCTCAGGGTCTGGCCGTTTTCCAGCTTCAATTCATAACGGGTGGCGCTGCCCTGGTACTGGATGTCGTGGAGCAGGCCGCTGACTTCGATTTCGTGACTGGCCAGCGGGCCTTCGGCGAAACGCACGTGTTCGGGGCGGATCGAAAATGGCTGCGGATGACCGCTGATTTCCCGGGCCAGATCGCCACGAATCACGTTCGAGGTGCCGACGAATTCAGCCACGAATGTGGTGGTCGGTTTCATGTACAGATTGCGCGGCGTGTCGACTTGTTCGATGCGACCCTTGTTGAACACGGCGACGCGATCGGACATCGACAGCGCTTCGGTTTGATCGTGGGTGACGAAGATGAAAGTGATGCCGAGCTGGCGTTGCAGCTTCTTCAATTCACTTTGCATTTGCTCGCGCAGTTTCAGATCGAGTGCGCCCAAAGGCTCATCCAGCAACAGTACGCGCGGACGGTTGACCAAGGCGCGGGCTAGGGCCACTCGCTGGCGCTGACCGCCGGACAACTGCACCGGTTTACGTGCGCCATAACCGCCGAGGGCGACCATGTCCAAGGCTTCTTCGGCGCGTTTGTGCCGTTCGGTTTTGCCGACGCCTTTGACCTTCAAGCCATAGGCGACGTTGTCGAGCACGTTCATGTGCGGGAACAGCGCGTAATCCTGAAACACCGTGTTGACGTCACGTTGATACGGCGGCAGACCAGCCGCTTCAGCGCCGTGGATGCGGATCGAGCCGGCGCTCGGTTGTTCGAACCCGGCGATCAGGCGCAGGCAGGTGGTTTTGCCCGAGCCGGAAGGGCCGAGCATGGAAAAGAACTCGCCGTCCTCGATATCGATGGAAACCCGGTCAACGGCTTTTACGTCGCCGAACTGCCGGGAAACGTTGGTGAACTGGACTGCAAGCGTCATGGTGCGGTGCTCCGGTAAAGCGGGCTTTCAAAAAAGTCGTGTGTGCGTCGAAAAGATCGCAGCCTGCGGCAGCTCCTACAGGAAGTGTGCAGGGTGCTGAGATTGCTTTTAGCTCCCTCTCCCTCCGGGAGAGGGCGGGGGGTGAGGGTGGCTTTATTGGCCGTAGCTCTGAAATCAAGAGCAAGATCAAAAGCTACCCCCTCACCCCAGCCCTCTCCCCCAGGGGGGCGAGGGGGAAAGGGAGAAGACCGCGTCGTTGTCGAGAGCTAGCGGCCGCCCATGATCGCGATGTAGTCCTGCGTCCAGCGGCTATACGGCACAAACTTGCCACCTTCAGCCTGCGGGGTTTTCCAGAAGGCGATCTTGTCGAACTGGTCGAAACCGTTGGTCTTGCAACCTTCAGCGCCGAGCAACTCGCTGCCCTTGCACGCCGCCGGCACGGCCGGCAACGAACCAAACCACGCCGCCACATCGCCCTGGACTTTCGGTTTCAGCGACCAGTCCATCCACTTGTAGGCACAGTTCGGGTGCTTGGCCTCGGCGTGCAACATGGTGGTATCAGCCCAACCCGTGGCGCCTTCTTTCGGAATGGTCGAGGCGATTGGCTGCTTCTCGTTCATCAGACCGTTGACCTGATACGGCCATGCGCTCGACGCGACTACGCCTTCATTTTTGAAGTCGCTCATCTGCACCGTGGTGTCGTGCCAGTAGCGGTGGATCAGCGGCTGCTGCGCGCGCAACAGATCGAGCACAGCTTTGTATTGATCTTCGGTGAGTTGATACGGGTCTTTGATGCCCAGTTCAGGCTTGGTCGACTTCAGATACAGCGCCGCATCGGCGATGTAGATCGGGCCGTCATAGGCCTGCACGCGGCCCTTGTTCGGCTTGCCATCGGGCAGATCCTGTGCGGCGAACACCACGTTCCAACTGGTCGGCGCGGTTTTGAACACGTTGGTGTTGTACATCAACACGTTCGGGCCCCACTGGTACGGGGTGCCGTAAGTCTGGTTGTTGACCACGTACCACGGCGCGTCTTTGAGGCGTGGGTCGAGGGTATTCCAGTTCGGGATCAACGCGGTGTTGATCGGTTGCACACGCTTGCCGACGATCAATCGCAACGAGGCATCGCCCGACGCGGTGACCAGGTCGTAACCGCCCTTGGCCATCAGGCTGACCATTTCGTCCGAGGTGGCGGCGGTCTTCACGTTGACCTTGCAGCCGGTTTCCTGCTCGAAACCTGTCACCCAGTCGTAGGCCTTGTCGCTCTCGCCACGTTCGATGTAGCCCGGCCACGCAACGATATCCAGCTGACCTTCGCCAGCGCCGACGGCCTTCAACGGCTCGGCGGCTTGCAGGCTGGCGCTGCCCAGCAGGGCCGTGGTGATTGCACTGAGCAGTGCGGTCTTGTGCACGAACATGGTTGAACCCTCTTCTTTAAATTATGGTCGGGGCAGTTGTGAACGCGGTGAAGCATGCCGTTGGCGGCTTGTTATTAGCGTAGTCAGAGATGCTGGCCGTGGCGGGCCATGATGTGCCGCACCACGCTGTAGTCCTGCAGCGAATCACTGGATAAGTCTTTGCCGTAACCCGAACGTTTCAGCCCGCCGTGGGGCATTTCGCTGACCAGCATGAAATGGCTGTTGATCCACGTGCAGCCGTATTGCAGACGCGCGGCGACCTGCATCGCTTTGTCCAGATTTTGCGTCCACACCGACGAGGCGAGGCCGTATTCGGAGTCGTTGGCCCAATCCACGGCCTGCGAGAGTTCGTCGAAACGGGTCACGGTGACCACCGGGCCGAACACTTCGCGCTGGACGATTTCGTCGCTCTGTTTGCAACCGGCTAGCAGCGTCGGTTGATAGTAGAAACCGGCACCGGAATGCACGGCTGCACCGGTCACGCGTTCGATGTGCGGCTGACCGAGGGCGCGCTCGACGAAACTGGCGACGCGGTCGCGCTGGCGGGTGCTGATCAGCGGGCCAATCTCGTTGTCGGCATCACGTTTGCCGGCGAAGCGCAGGCTGCTGACGGCGGCGCCGAGTTCGGCGACCAATTTGTCGTGAATGCCGGCCTGCGCGTAGATCCGGCAGGCGGCGGTGCAGTCTTGGCCGGCGTTGTAGTAACCGTATGTGCGCACGCCTTCGACCACGGCCTGAATGTCGGCGTCGTTGCAGACGATCACCGGGGCTTTGCCACCGAGTTCGAGGTGCGTGCGTTTCAGGGTTTTCGCGGCGGCCTGGAGGATTTTCTGGCCGGTGACGATATCGCCGGTCAGCGAGACCATGCGCACTTTCGCGTGGCCGACCAAATGGCTGCCGACGCCTTCGCCGCCACCGCAGATGATATTGATCACCCCGCGCGGGAGGATTTCGGCCAGCGCTGGCGCCAGTGCGAGGATCGACAGCGGCGTGTGTTCGGAGGGTTTGAACACCAGCGTGTTGCCGGCGGCGAGGGCCGGGGCGATTTTCCACGCGGCCATCATGATCGGGTAATTCCACGGCGCAATCGAGGCGACCACGCCAATCGGATCGCGCCGCACCATGCTGGTGTAGCCCGGCAGGTATTCACCGCTGAGCTGACCGGTCTGGCAACGCACGGCGCCGGCGAAGAAACGGAACACATCGACGGTCGCGGTCAAATCATCCTGACGTGCCAGGTGCAACGGCTTGCCGCAGTTCAGCGATTCGAGGCGGGCGAGGTGGTCGGCGTGTTTTTCGACGGCGTTGGCGATGTCCAGCAGCAGGTTTGAACGTTGCTGCGGCGTGGTGCGCGACCATTCGGCGAAGGCGCGGTGGGCGGCGAGGATGGCGGCTTCGACTTGCTCGGTGCTGGCCTCGGCGATGTGGGTGAGAATTTCACCGGTGGCCGGGTTGAGAATTGGCTCGACGAAACCTTCCCCTGCGACCAATTCGCCGTCGATCAACAACGCGGTACACATCGGGGTCTGCGCGCCAGCCATTTTCCGCGTTCTCTTTTCTTGTGTGGCCATTGTTGCTCCCTGATATCGGGAGCCGACCGTCTTATAGATGCAGCAAGACTAGTGCGCGGCTCCGAGGTCGACAAATTCTAAATACTGAAGGCAGCATTCGATTAAATAGATGGCTTGCGCCCGTCGTGGGGTTGTTCGCGGGCGACGGTCAGGAATGGATCGACGAGAGCGGGGCGCGCGGTGCCACGGCGCCAGGCCAGGCCTACGTCGAGTGTCTGGTTGAGGTCGGCGATGGGCCGCGCTTCGATGATGTCGCCCTCCAGTGACCATGGGCGATAAGTCATGTCTGGCTGGATCGATACGCCCAAACCGGCGGCGACAAGACTTCGTACGGCCTCGGTGGACGCGGTTCTCAGGGTGATTTTTGGTTGCAGGCCGGCGCCGCGCCACAGGCGTTGGGCATTGCGATCCATTTCATCGACGTTGAGTTGAATCAACGGCTCGCGGGCGACATCGGCGAGGTTGATGCTGTCGTGTTCGAGCAGTGGATGCTGGGCCGGGAGCCACAAACGGTGCGGCGAGTGGGTCAGCACTTCGGTCTGCAAAGCGTGGCGATCTTCGAGGTTGGAGAGGATCAACACGCCGACATCGATCTCGCCGCTGACCAGCAAATGCTCAATGTACGGGCGCTCATCTTCCATTACGCGGATCTCGACGTTGGGATAGGCGCGCTGAAAACGGGTGAGCAGATCCGCGAGGTAATAACCGGCGACAAGACTGGTCACGCCGACGATCAACTGCCCGGCGACCTGATCGGTGCTCTGTTGCAGACTGCGTTTAGCGTTGTCCACGGTCGCGAGAATCAGGTGTGCCTGGCGTAGGAATTGATGACCTTGGTGCGTAAGAGTCATGCCTTTGGCATGACGGCTGAACAGGCTTACACCGATTTCTTCTTCCAGTTGCTGGATCGCTAACGTCAGGGTCGACTGGGAAATGAACGCGGTTTGCGCGGCGGCGGAGATCGAGCCGGTCTCGGCCACAGCGATAAAGTGACGAATCTGACGCAGGGTCATCATGACGGGAATACCCGGTGGGCGGTTTTTATAGATGGATCTGAGTGTATATCTATTTTCACGAAGGCCTGCGGGCAGCGAGCAACATCTGGAAGCACACTCGCAGGCCGGTCACGGGCACTTTCGAACTAGGCTGGAGGCCTTATAGATCCGGATAACCCCTGTTTTGGAGGCGGAACATGAACACCCGTGGATTGCTCGATCAACTACTCAAGTCCGGCCAGGATCTGTTGCAGAACAAGGCCGGTGGTTCGCAGAACAAATCGTCCGGTGGAAGCTTGAGCGGCTTGCTCGGTGGCGCATCTGGCTCTGGTGGCCTCGGCGGTCTGTTGTCAGGCGCGGGCGGTGGTGCGCTGGCGGCTGGCGCGATGGGCCTGCTGCTCGGTAACAAAAAAGTGCGCAAGGTCGGCGGCAAAGTCGCGATCTACGGCGGCCTCGCGGCGCTCGGTGTCCTGGCTTACAAGGCTTATGGCAACTACAACGCGCAGAAAGGCATCGCGCCGCAAACTGAACCGCAGACGATCGACCGTCTGCCAGCGGCGCAAGTCGAGCAACACAGTCAGGCGATTCTCAAAGCACTGGTCGCCGCCGCCAAGGCTGACGGCCACATCGATGATCGCGAGCGTCAGTTGATCGAAGGTGAATTCACCAAACTCGACAACGATCAGGAACTGCAACACTGGCTGCACGCTGAACTCAACAAACCTCTGGATCCCACCGACGTCGCCCGCGCCGCGAGTACGCCGGAAATGGCCGCCGAGATGTACATCGCCAGTGTGATGCTGGTGGACGAAGAGAACTTCATGGAAAAGAGCTATCTGGATGAACTGGCGCGACAGTTGAAGCTGGAGCCCGGTCTGAAAATCGAACTGGAGAAGCAGGTGCGCCAGGCGTTGACTTAAATCTTGTAGGTTGTCGGGGCCGTCGGTAGTTTGTAGCGCCTCGCACATTTACGGGAACAACGCATGACCACGTCCAATCGTCTGACGCATCTGGATGCCCTGCGAGGCATCGCGGCATTGTTGGTCGTGGCTGCGCACTTCATCGAAAGAACGCCGCTCAAGGACACGTTTTTCTTTACCTACGTGAACCTCGGGCAGGTGGGCGTGGTGATCTTCTTTCTGCTCAGCGGAATGGTCATTCCCTACAGCCTGAAAGAAGGTCGGCATGCGCTGGCGGCGTTCGCCGTTTCGCGGTTATTCCGGTTGTACCCGGCGTACTGGTTTTCCATTGCGCTGGCGGTGTTGAGTTCGTATTGGTTTTTGTCGACGCCGGTGCCGGTCTCGACCGTGCTGATTAACATGACGATGTTTCAGGCGCTTCTGAAAACCCCGGATCTGTTTGGGGTTTACTGGACGCTGATCATTGAGATGTTCTTTTACATGGCCTGCGCGGCGCTGTTCAGCGTGGGGCTTTTGCGCAAGGCCGGCGTGCGATTTGGCGCGGCCATTGGTTTGCTGATCGTGGCACTGATCTTTGCAGCAGCCCGGTTCTATCTGGCGAAAAAGATCCCGGTGGCGCTGCCGCTGTGCCTGTCGATCATGTTTTTTGGCAGCCTCTGGCGAGATGTCAGCCTCGGTGCGGGCACCGCTTCCCTTCGCCAATTCGTCGCAGTCTGGCTGGCGTTGTTCGTGGTATTGCTGCCGGTGATTTGCCTGTTGGCCTACAACGCCGACTATGGGCACAACGAAAATCCCTACGCCTACCTGGTCAGCTATCTGGCGGGGATGGCGTTTGCGCTGGCTATGACCTTGTTTTTCCGCCGTCACTTCAAGAGCCTGACGTATCTGGGCACGATCAGTTATTCGGTGTATCTGATGCACCCGTTTTTTCTGGAGTGGGCAGCGCACGCGACGGTTCTTCAGGCGCAATTCAACCCGGGCGTCTTCCTCTGCTACGTGCTGGCAACGCTGCTGCTAGCCAGCGTCAGCTACCGATTGCTGGAAAAACCCAGTGTCGGCGTGGGAAGGGCGATCATCACAAGATTGCGCAACGGCTTCCCCCTGCAAGCACAGTCTTAAGCCCAGCCACCATCCCCTGTGGGAGCGGGCTTGCTCGCGAATGCGGTCTATCAGTTATTCAAAGTGTTGACTGACACAGCGCCTTCGCGAGCAAGCCCGCTCCCACTTTTGGTTGTGGTGGTCATGAGATTTTGGTTAGGCACCTGATGCAGTAGGGCCGTAATGGCCATTGCGTCGCCTCTTTTTGCCGTTTCATCGCTGGCACGCCCACCCCTGATTGTCGGACAGTCCCACCTTAGAGCCTCCCGCCAACCGCGTCGGGCAGGCCCGGGGGTTAAAAAGCGTCTTATAAATGAAACACCGCCCTCGGCTATACTCCCCGCATTTCGACCTAGGCACGAGGAATCACTGTGAAGAACTGGACGTTGCGCCAACGCATTTTGGCGAGCTTTGCGGTGATTATCGCCATCATGTTGCTGATGGTCGTCGTCTCGTATTCGCGTTTGTTGAAGATCGAAGCCGGTGAGCAGAGCGTGCGACAGGACGCGGTGCCGGGCGTGTATTACAGCTCGATGATCCGCAGCGCCTGGGTCGACAGTTACCTGCAAACCCAGGAATTGCTGGGTCTGAAGCGGGGCCAGGGCATCAGCGCCGAAGACGCGGCGGACTTCAAGGCCTTCGAAGCGCGCCTCGATGAGCAGATGGCAAACTACCAAACCACCGTCACCACCGACGAGGACAAGGCCGAGTTCTCTGTCTTCAAACAGGACGTGCTCAATTACTTCAAGGTGCAGACGGCGGTGCTCGATCTGCATCAGCGCAACCAGGACGATGAAGCGGCGAAGATGTTCAACGAACAACTGACCCCCGCCTGGACGGCTGGCCGCATGAAGCTCAATGACATCATCCGCGAGAACAAATCCGTCGCCGATGAAGCCATGAACAACATCGACGATGCCGTGGCCGCTGCGAAAGTCAGCATGGCCGTTTCCCTGCTGGTAGCGGTTTTGGCCGCAGCGGCCTGTGGTCTGCTGTTGATGCGCGCAATCATGGCGCCGATGAACCGCATCGTGAAAATCCTCGAAATCATGCGCACCGGCGACCTCAGCTCGCGCTTGAACCTCGATCGCAAAGACGAATTCGGCGCGGTGGAAACCGGCTTCAACGACATGATGACCGAGCTGACCTCGCTGGTGTCCCAGGCGCAGCGCTCGTCGGTGCAGGTGACCACCTCGGTGACTGAAATCGCCGCCACTTCCAAACAGCAGCAAGCCACCGCCACCGAAACCGCCGCGACCACCACCGAAATCGGCGCGACCTCCCGCGAAATTGCCGCCACGTCGCGCGATCTGGTGCGCACCATGACTGAAGTCTCTACCGCTGCCGATCAGGCCTCGGTGGCCGCCGGCTCCGGCCAGCAAGGCCTCGCACGCATGGAAGACACCATGCACTCGGTAATGGGCGCCGCCGATCTGGTCAACGCCAAACTGGCGATCCTCAATGAGAAGGCCGGCAATATTAATCAGGTGGTGGTGACCATCGTCAAAGTCGCTGACCAGACCAACCTGCTCTCGCTCAACGCCGCGATCGAAGCCGAGAAGGCCGGTGAATACGGCCGTGGTTTTGCCGTGGTCGCCACCGAAGTGCGCCGTCTGGCGGATCAGACTGCGGTCGCCACGTATGACATCGAACAAATGGTGCGTGAGATTCAGTCGGCGGTGTCGGCGGGTGTGATGGGCATGGACAAGTTCTCCGAAGAAGTGCGTCGCGGCATGTCCGAAGTGCAGCAGGTCGGCGAGCAGCTGTCGCAGATCATCCATCAAGTGCAGGCGCTGGCGCCGCGCGTGTTGATGGTCAATGAAGGCATGCAGGCGCAGGCCACCGGCGCCGAGCAGATCAACCACGCGCTGGTGCAGTTGGGCGATGCCAGTAGCCAGACCGTCGAATCGTTGCGTCAGGCCAGTTTCGCCATCGACGAACTGAGCCAGGTGGCCGTCGGGCTGCGCAGCGGCGTTTCGCGATTTAAAGTCTGATGAGCGAAATCATCGCCAAACGCAACGTCGCCCCGGTGGCGAAGCAGGCGTTATTCCTGCTGTTTCGCATTGGCAGCGAACGTTACGCGTTGCGCGCGACCGAGGTGGCGGAAGTGCTGCCGCGCCTGCCGTTGAAACCGATCGCACGGGCGCCGCAATGGGTCGCCGGGGTCTTCGCTTATCGCGGCGCGGTGGTGCCGGTGATTGACCTCAGCGCGCTGACATTCGGTCAACCGGCCGAGGCGCGCACCAGCACGCGACTGGTGCTGGTGCATTACCGCCCGGACGAGTCGCAGCCGGGGCAATGGCTCGGGCTGATTCTTGAACAGGCCACCGACACGCTGCGCTGCAACCCGCAGGATTTTCAGCCGTACGGCCTCGACAATCGCGAGGCGCCGTACCTCGGCCCGGTGCGCGAAGATGCGCAGGGGCTGGTGCAATGGGTGCGGGTCAACGATTTGCTCAATGACGGCGTGCGCGCCTTGCTGTTCCCCGATCCGCCGCTGAGTCCGGCGCAGTTCGAGGGGCAGCCATGAGCAGCGATCAGCGCTTTTTCGACTTCCTCAAAGAGCGCATCGGCCTCGATGTGACCTCGGTGGGCCCGGCGATCATCGAGCGTGCGGTGCGTCAGCGCACCACGCTGTCGCAAGCGGCCAACGCCGAAGAGTACTGGCAGTTGCTGCAAGGCTCGCGCGATGAACAGCAAGCGCTGATCGAAGCGGTGATCGTCCCGGAAACGTGGTTTTTCCGTTACCCGGAATCTTTCGCGACGCTGGGCAAACTGGCGCTGAAACGCCTTGGCGAGCTGAACAACATGCGCGCGCTGCGCATCCTCAGCCTGCCGTGTTCGACCGGTGAAGAACCGTATTCAATTGCCATGGCCTTGCTCGATGCCGGGCTCAAGCCCCATCAATTCAAAGTCGACGGCATGGACGTCAGCCCGCTGTCGGTGGAAAAAGCCCGGCGCGCGCTGTACGGCAAAAACTCGTTTCGCGGTGATGAACTGACCTATCGCGAGCGCCATTTCAGTGCGCAACAGGACGGTCATTTGCTCAACGAAAATGTCCGCGAGCAGGTGCGTTTGCAGGTGGGCAACGTGCTTGATCCAACGTTGTGGGCCAGCGATCCGCCGTTTGATTTTGTGTTCTGTCGCAACCTGCTGATCTATTTCGACCAAGCGACGCAGAAGCAAGTGTTCGAAGTGCTCAAACGCCTCACCCATGACGACGGCGTGCTGTTTATCGGCCCGGCCGAGGGCAGTCTGCTCGGGCGTCTGGGCATGCGTTCGATCGGCATCCCGCAGTCGTTCGCGTTCAGTCGTCACAGCGATCCGCATCCCGAGCCGCTGCCGACGCCAAAACCGGTCACGTTGCCGATCAGCCCACCGCCGCGCAGCACGCCGCCAACGCCGGTACGCAATCGGCCGTTCAGCGCAGTGACGCCAATGCCGACCACCCGCGCCAGCGCCAACCCGGACGCGGCAACGCTGCTGGCGAACATTGCCGCGCTGGCCAACGAAGGCAAAAGCGCCGAGGCCCGTGCCGCGTGCGAACAGTATTTGCGCAGCCACGAACCGGTGGCTCAAGTGTTTTACTGGCTCGGCCTGCTCAGCGATGTTGCCGGCCTGACCCTTGAAGCCCAAGGCTTCTACCGCAAAGCCTTGTACCTTGAACCGCAACACCCCGAAGCGCTGATGCACTTGGCCGCATTGCTGCAGGCCCAGGGTGACAGCGCCGGTGCCAGACGATTGCAGGAGCGCGCCGCCCGCAGCGGCCGCACCGCCGACAGTGAGCGTAAACGATGATCGCGTCCGACACCTTGAACGTCACCCACGAAGACGCCCGGGCCATCGACGATTGCTGGAACCGCATCGGTATCCATGGCGACAAGTCCTGTCCGCTGCTGGAAGAACACATTCATTGCCGCAACTGCTCGGTGTATTCCGCCGCCGCCACGCGATTGCTCGACCGTTACTCGTTGCAGCAGGATGAGCGCGATCCGGTGGCCGCTGCGGTTGAAACCGACGTCAAAACCCGTTCGTTGCTGATGTTCCGTCTCGGCGAAGAATGGCTTGGGCTAGCAACGCGCAGTCTGGTCGAAGTGGCGCCAACGCAGGCGATTCACTCGTTGCCGCACCAGCGCTCACGGGCCTTGCTTGGCGTGGCCAACGTGCGCGGCGCACTGGTGGCGTGTCTGTCGCTGGTTGAGTTGCTTGATCTGGACGCCAATGCCGCGCCGGTCAGCACCGGGCGGGTGATGCCGCGCATGCTGATCATCGCCGCCCATGGCGGGCCGGTGGTGGTGCCGGTGGATGAAGTCGACGGCATTCACGCGATTGACGAGCGCATCCTCGATGCCGCCTCGCAATCCGGGGCGCAGGCCAGTGCCAAATATACCCGAGGCGTTTTGCAATTTCGCGGTCGCAGCCTGCGTTGGCTGGATGAAGAACAGTTGCTGTCCGCCGTGACCCGGAGCCTCACATGACCCCTGAGCAAATGCGCGACGCCTCCTTGCTGGAGCTGTTCAGCCTCGAAGCCGAAGCGCAGACCCAAGTGCTCAGCACCGGGCTGCTGGCACTGGAACGCAATCCGACCCAGGCCGATCAACTCGAATCGTGCATGCGCGCGGCGCACTCGCTCAAAGGCGCGGCGCGGATTGTCGGCATCGACAGCGGCGTCAGCGTCGCCCATGTGATGGAGGATTGTCTGGTCAGCGCGCAGGAAGGGCGCTTGCTGCTGCGCCCGGAACACATCGATGCGTTGTTGCAGGGCACCGATCTGTTGATGCGCATTGCAACGCCGGCGAATGCGCCGCAACCGCGCGACATCGAAGCGTACGTGGCGTTGATGGGGCAGTTGCTCGATCCGTCAGCGCTGCCAACTGCCGTCGCTGCGCCGCTGATGGCCGAGTTGCAACTCGAAGCGCCGCCTGCGCCTGCATTCGAACCGCCGGTTGAAACGCCAGAACCCACGCCACAGAAAAGCCGACGCACCACCGAGGGTGGCGAACGCGTGCTGCGCGTGACCGCCGAACGCCTCAACAGCCTGCTCGATCTGTCGAGTAAATCGCTGGTCGAAACCCAGCGCCTCAAGCCGCATCTGGCGACCATGCAGCGCCTCAAGCGCATGCAGAACAACGGCCTGCGCGCGCTGGAAAACCTCAACGTGCACCTCAAGGAACACGCGCTGAGCCTTGAAGCGCTGGAAGCTCTGGAAGACGCGCGGCGCTTGCTCGCTGAATCGCAGCAACTGCTCAGCGAGAAAAACGCCGAACTCGACGAGTTCGCCTGGCAGGCCAGCCAGCGCGCGCAAGTGCTTTACGACACTGCGTTGGCCTGCCGCATGCGCCCGTTCGCCGACGTGCTCACCGGTCAGGTGCGCATGGTGCGTGATCTGGGCCGCAGTCTCGGCAAACAGGTGCGGCTGGAGATCGAAGGCGAGAAGACCCAGGTCGATCGCGACGTGCTGGAAAAACTCGAAGCACCGCTAACGCATTTGCTGCGCAACGCGGTCGATCACGGCATCGAAACCCCGGAGCAGCGCCTGCTCAAGGGCAAATCCGAGGAAGGCCTGATCCGTCTGCGCGCCTCGCATCAGGCCGGTTTGCTGGTGCTGGAGCTGAGCGATGACGGTAATGGCGTCGATCTGGAAAAAGTGCGCCGCAGCATTATTGAACGGCAGTTATCCCCAGCCGAAACCGCCGCGCAGTTGAGCGAAGAAGAACTGCTGACGTTCCTCTTTCTGCCCGGTTTCAGCCTGCGCGACACGGTCACCGAAGTGTCCGGCCGTGGCGTCGGCCTCGACGCGGTGCAGCACATGGTGCGCCAGTTGCGCGGCGCGGTAGAGCTGGAGCAAACGGCGGGCGAGGGCAGTCGCTTCCATCTGGAGGTGCCGCTGACCCTGTCGGTGGTGCGCAGTCTGGTGGTAGAAGTCGGCGAGGAGGCCTACGCTTTTCCGCTCGCGCACATCGAACGCATGTGCGATCTGGAGCCCGAAGACATCGTACAGGTCGAAGGTCGCCAGCATTTCTGGCACGAAGGCCGGCATGTCGGGCTGGTTGCGGCGAGTCAATTGCTCAATCGCCCGGCCAGCCAGAACAGCGGCGAAACCCTCAAAGTCGTGGTGATCCGCGAGCGCGACGCGATTTATGGCGTGGCCGTGGAGCGCTTCATTGGCGAGCGCACCTTGGTGGTCTTGCCTCTGGATGAGCGTCTGGGCAAAGTGCAGGACATCTCCGCCGGCGCCTTGCTCGACGACGGTTCGGTGGTATTGATCGTCGACGTCGAGGACATGCTGCGTTCGGTGGACAAACTGCTCAATACCGGGCGCCTTGAGCGCATCGCCCGCCATGGCAATCAGGCTGTGGAAGCGGCGCGCAAACGCGTGCTGGTGGTCGACGACTCGCTGACCGTACGCGAGCTGCAACGCAAGCTGCTGCTCAATCGCGGCTACGACGTCGCGGTGGCGGTGGACGGTATGGACGGCTGGAACGCCCTGCGCTCCGAGGATTTTGATTTGCTGATTACCGACATCGACATGCCGCGCATGGACGGCATCGAGCTGGTCACCTTGTTGCGCCGCGACAACCGTCTGCAATCGCTGCCGGTGATGGTCGTGTCGTACAAGGATCGTGAAGAGGATCGCCGCCGTGGACTGGACGCCGGGGCGGACTATTATTTAGCCAAAGCCAGTTTTCATGACGACGCCCTGCTCGACGCAGTGGTCGAGCTCATCGGAGGAGCGCGGGCATGAAGATCGCAATCGTCAACGACATGCCGATGGCGGTGGAGGCGCTGCGCCGTGCGCTGGCCTTCGAGCCGGCGCATCAGGTGGTCTGGGTCGCCCGCAACGGCGCCGAGGCGGTGCAACTGTGCGCCGAAAACACCCCGGATCTGATCCTCATGGATCTGATCATGCCGGTGATGGACGGCGTCGAAGCCACGCGGCGGATCATGGCCGAAACGCCGTGCGCGATCGTGATTGTCACGGTTGATCGCCAGCAGAACGTCCATCGCGTGTTCGAGGCCATGGGCCACGGCGCGCTGGACGTGGTCGACACCCCGGCCCTCGGTGCCGGCGACGCACGGGAAGCGGCGGCGCCGTTGCTGCGCAAGATCCTTAATATTGGCTGGCTGATCGGCGACAAGGCACCACGCTCGCGTCCGGCACCGACCCCTCCGCGCAGCTCGGGTTCGCGCCAGCGACTGGTGGCGATCGGTTCATCGGCGGGTGGCCCGGCGGCGCTGGAAGTCTTGCTCAAAGGCCTGCCCCGCGATTTTTCGGCGGCGATTGTGCTGGTGCAGCACGTCGATCAGGTGTTCGCCGCCGGCATGGCCGAATGGCTCGCCAGCGCCAGCGGCCTCGATGTGCGTCTGGCCCGCGAAGGCGAGCCGCCACAGGCCGGCGCGGTGTTGCTGGCCGGCACCAACCACCATATTCGTTTACTCAAGAACGGCACGCTGGCCTACACCGCCGAACCGGTCAACGAGATCTACCGACCCTCGATCGATGTGTTTTTCGAAAGCGTCGCCAGTTACTGGAACGGTGATGCGGTCGGGGTTTTGTTGACCGGGATGGGACGCGACGGCGCGCAAGGGCTTAAGCTTTTGCGTCAACAGGGTTATCTGACCATCGCGCAGGATCAGCAAAGCAGTGCGGTGTACGGCATGCCCAAGGCCGCCGCCGCGATCGATGCCGCCGTAGAAATCCGCCCCTTGGAAAAGATAGCGCCACGATTGCTGGAGATTTTCCCCAAATGAACCGACTTATCCGCAATCCTGGCCCCCGCAGTACTCAGGTGACCGCCCATGACTGATTTACAGATCGACGACATTAAAACCGACGAAAACGCCGCCATGGTGTTGTTGGTGGACGATCAGGCGATGATCGGCGAAGCCGTGCGCCGTGGGCTGTCGAATGAGGAAAACATCGACTTCCACTTCTGCTCCGACCCGCATCAGGCCATCGCCCAGGCGGTACGGATCAAGCCGACGGTGATCCTCCAGGACTTGGTGATGCCCGGCCTCGACGGCCTGAGCCTGGTGCGCGAATACCGCAACCACCCGGCGACCAAGGACATCCCGATCATCGTCCTGTCGACCAAGGAAGACCCGCTGATCAAGAGCGCGGCGTTCTCGGCCGGGGCCAACGACTATCTGGTGAAACTGCCGGACACCATCGAACTGGTGGCGCGGATTCGCTACCACTCGCGCTCGTACATGACTTTGTTGCAGCGGGACGCGGCGTATCGCGCGTTGCGGGTCAGTCAGCAACAATTGCTCGACACCAATCTGGTGCTGCAACGCTTGATGAACTCCGATGGCCTGACCGGGCTGTCCAACCGCCGCCATTTCGATGAATACCTGGAACTGGAATGGCGCCGCTCGTTGCGTGATCAGAGCCAGTTGTCGTTGCTGATGATCGACGTTGACTACTTCAAGTCCTACAACGACAGTTTTGGTCATGTGGAAGGCGATGAGGCGTTGCGCAAAGTGGCCACGGCGATCCGTGACGCCAGTGCGCGACCGTCGGACTTGCCGGCGCGTTATGGCGGCGAAGAGTTTGCGCTGGTGCTGCCGAACACCTCGCCGGGTGGGGCGCGGTTGGTGGCGGAGAAGCTGCGGCAGACAGTGGCGTCGTTGAAAATCCCGCACAACACCCCGGCGGAAGGCGTAAGCCTGACCATCAGCATTGGTCTGGCGACCATGGTGCCGCAGTCGGGCACGGATTGCCGGTTGCTGATTTCGGCGGCAGATCGCGGGTTGTATCTGGCCAAAAACAATGGCCGTAACCAAGTCGGGATCGAATAACCACCGCAATCCCCTGTAGGAGCTGCCGAAGGCTGCGATCTTTTGATCTGTTTTTAAAATCAAAGTCAAAAGATCGCAGCCTTCGGCAGCTCCTACAGGTGAAAGGCGTCAAGTGAATCGCCGCCACACCCGCCAGACGGGCTGCCGTCACAGCCTGATTACGTTATACTCGCCGGCTTTCAAAAGTTCGCCAACGAGTGCTGCCCGTCATGGAAATCAACCCGATCCTGAACACCATCAAGGACCTGTCCGAGCGCTCCGAAACTATTCGGGGGTATCTTTGACTACGATCAAAAGCATGAGCGTCTGACTGAAGTCAATCGCGAGCTTGAAGATCCGAGTGTCTGGAACAAACCTGAATACGCCCAGGAGCTGGGCCGCGAGCGTTCGGCGCTGGCGCAGATCGTCGACACCCTCGATGAACTGAACGCCGGCCTGGCCGATTGCCGCGATTTGCTGGACATGGCCGTCGAAGAAAACGACGAAGGCGCAGTGGGCGATGTCGTCGCCGAGCTGGCCCGTCTCGAGGAAAATCTGGCCAAGCTGGAATTCCGCCGCATGTTCAGCCATGAAATGGACCCGAACAACGCCTACCTGGATATCCAGGCCGGTTCCGGCGGCACCGAAGCGCAAGACTGGGCCAACATCCTCCTGCGCATGTACCTGCGCTGGGCGGATAAGCGCGGTTTCGACGCGACTATCATGGAACTGTCGGCCGGTGAAGTCGCCGGTATCAAAGGTGCGACCGTGCACATCAAGGGCGAATACGCCTTTGGCTGGCTGCGTACCGAGATCGGCGTACACCGTCTGGTGCGCAAGAGCCCGTTCGACTCCGGCAATCGTCGTCACACCTCGTTCTCCGCGGTTTTCGTCTCGCCAGAGATCGATGACAAGGTGGAAATCGAAATCAACCCGGCAGACTTGCGGATCGACACCTATCGTTCCTCGGGTGCCGGTGGTCAGCACGTAAACACCACCGACTCGGCCGTACGTATCACTCACGTACCGACCAACACCGTGGTCAGCTGCCAGAACGAACGTTCCCAGCACGCCAACAAAGACACCGCCATGAAAATGCTGCGGGCCAAGTTGTACGAGCAGGAAATGCAGAAACGCAACGCCGCGTCGCAAGCGCTGGAAGACACCAAGTCCGATATCGGCTGGGGTCACCAGATTCGCTCGTACGTGCTCGATGCGTCGCGGATCAAGGATCTGCGCACCAACATCGAACGCAGCGACTGCGACAAGGTACTCGACGGCGACATCGACGAATACCTGTATGCCAGCCTGAAATCAGGGCTGTAAGGCCTGCTCTGCAGCGGTCGCGGTAACACGCGACCCTGTAGGAGCAAGGCTTGCCCGCGAACCCCGGCGCCACGCCGGGGGTAACGAACCTGTGATGGAATATCTAAAGACATGAGCGACCAACAACTCGACCCGCAAGCCCTGCAACAGGAAGAAAACTCCCTGATCGCCCTGCGCAAGGAAAAGCTGGCTGCCGAGCGCGCCAAGGGCAACGCCTTCCCGAACGACTTCCGCCGCGAAAACTACTGCGAAGATCTGCAGAAGAAATACGCGGACAAGACCAAGGAAGAGCTGGCAGAGGCTGCAATCCCGGTCAAGGTTGCCGGTCGCATCATGCTCAACCGTGGCTCGTTCATGGTGATTCAGGACATGACCGGTCGCATTCAGGTCTACGTCAACCGTAAAACCCTGTCGGAAGACACCCTCGCCGCGGTGAAAACCTGGGACATGGGCGACATCATTGCCGCCGAAGGCACCCTGGCGCGTTCCGGCAAGGGCGACCTGTACGTTGAAATGACCAACGTGCGTCTGCTGACCAAGTCGCTGCGCCCGCTGCCGGACAAGCACCACGGCCTGACCGACACTGAGCAACGCTACCGTCAGCGTTACGTTGACCTGATCGTCAACGAAGAAGTGCGCCAGACTTTCCGCGTCCGTTCGCAAGTGATCGCGCACATCCGCAGCTTCCTGATGAAGCGCGACTTCCTCGAAGTCGAAACGCCGATGCTGCAGACCATTCCGGGCGGCGCTGCGGCCAAGCCGTTCGAAACCCACCACAACGCGCTGGACATGGAAATGTTCCTGCGTATTGCCCCAGAGCTGTATCTGAAACGTCTGGTGGTTGGTGGTTTTGAAAAGGTTTTCGAGATCAACCGCAACTTCCGTAACGAAGGCGTTTCGACGCGTCACAACCCAGAATTCACCATGTTGGAGTTCTATCAGGCGTACGCCGATTACGAAGACAACATGGACCTGACCGAAGAACTGTTCCGTGAACTGGCGCAGCTGGTTCTGGGCAGCACCGACGTGCCGTACGGCGATAAGGTGTTCCACTTCGGCGAGCCGTTCGTGCGTCTGTCGGTATTCGACTCGATCCTCAAGTACAACCCTGAGCTGACTGCCGATGATCTGAACGACATCGACAAGGCGCGCGCCATCGCCAAGAAGGCCGGCGCCAAGGTGCTGGGCTTCGAAGGTCTGGGCAAACTGCAGGTGATGATTTTCGAAGAACTGGTCGAGCACAAGCTGGAACAGCCGCACTTCATCACTCAGTACCCGTTCGAAGTGTCGCCGCTGGCCCGTCGCAACGACGACAACCCGAACGTCACCGACCGTTTCGAGCTGTTCATCGGTGGCCGTGAAATCGCCAACGCTTACTCCGAGTTGAACGACGCGGAAGACCAAGCCGAGCGCTTCATGGCGCAGGTGGCCGACAAGGACGCCGGCGACGACGAAGCCATGCACTACGACGCCGACTTCGTTCGCGCGCTGGAGTACGGCATGCCGCCAACGGCCGGTGAAGGCATCGGCATCGACCGTCTGGTGATGTTGCTGACCAACTCGCCGTCGATCCGCGATGTGATCCTGTTCCCGCACATGCGACCGCAAGCGTAAACGTTTCAGTTAAAAAGCCGCCTAAAACAGGCGGCTTTTTATTGCCTGTCTGGTACAAATGTATCAATTGGTTACTTTGGAATTAGCAGAGGAAGTCCGGTCGTGATGGGTGCAATAGCTCAAGAAGGTGCAGCGGGTATCGCCACTGCGGTCGCTGAAAGTGTTCAGTACCAGGGTCGCAAGGCCAGCCGACAGGGCAGCGAGCAGCGTCGACAGGACATTCTCGACGCGGCGATGCGCATTGTCGTGCGTGATGGCGTGCGCGCCGTGCGTCATCGTGCGGTGGCGGCCGAGGCCGGTGTGCCGCTGTCGGCGACTACGTATTACTTCAAGGACATCGATGACCTGCTGACGGACACCTTCGCGCAATACGTCGAGCGCAGCGCGGAATACATGGCCAAGTTGTGGAACAACAACGAAGGCCTGTTGCGTGAGATGGTCGTCAGCGGTGATGGCAGCCCGGAGTCGCGCTCGCAACTGGCGGACGACATTGCGCGGTTGATGGCCGACTATGTGCACCGGCAGTTGGTCAACCGTCGCGAACATTTGATGGCCGAGCAGGCGTTCCGACAGGAAGCGTTGCTTAACCCGGGGCTGGCGATTCTGGTGCGCTCGCATCAGCAGATTCTGTTGCAGGGCACCTGCCAGTTGTTCCAGGTGCTGGGCTCGCGTGAACCGCAGCAAGATGCCAAGGTGTTGACGGCGATTATCGGACGGATGGAATATCAGGGCCTGCTCAACGAAGCCGAGCCTTTGGCCGAAGAAGACATGCTCGGCATTCTGACGCGCTACATGCACCTGGTGCTCGCATCGGTCTGACAGTCGCAGGAGATCCAATGTGGGAGCGGGCTTGCTCGCGAATGCGGTTTCGCATTCAACGGTTTAGG
>NZ_CACSJY010000022.1:0-101644 GCF_902706155.1 Pseudomonas sp. 18058 | reverse complement strand
TGCCCGCCCAGCCCCGACCAGCGTTGAATGTCCGCCAACGGTGCATGGGAAAACTCGCGAATATCGGTGTTGTAAGCCTGCAATTGCTGCAGCCACTGATCCAGCGGCTGTTCCGGGCGCAGGGTCTGGATCACCGGCAAGGTGTTGATGAACAGGCCAAGAATATTGTCGGCGTTGGCCAAACCGGCCGGGCGACCGGAAACGGTCGCGCCAAATACCACGGTGTTCTGCCCGGTAAAGCGTTGCAGCAACAGCAACCACGCCCCCTGAATCAACGTGTTCGGGGTGATTTGCAAGGCACGGCAAGCCTGCTGCAAACGCGCGGTTTGCGCCGCGTCCCACCGTGAATAAATCGCCTCGTGCCCCGGCAGTTCCTCGACATGCCGCGGGAACATCGCCTGATTCAGCGACGTCGCCTGTTGCAGCGGTTCGAGGCGACTGCGCCAGAAACTTTCCAGCGAACCCTGATCCTGGCGTTGTAGCCACTCGATGAATTCGCGATAGCGGCCATTACGGCCCTGCACCTGGCCGTGGCTGTAGAACTGCATGACTTCGCCGAACAACCGCGAACTGCTCCAGCCATCCATCAGGATGTGATGGCAGGTCCAGATCATCTGGTAGCGATCGTCTTCCAGACGCAGTAGCAAGACGCGCTGCAATGGCGCCTGACTGAGGTCGAAACCGGCCAGATAATCGGCGGTCGCCCGTTCGGTGACGGCGGCTTCACTGATGTCTCGCACGCGCCAGTCTTCCACCGTCAGTTGCAATTCGACCTGACGATGAACGATCTGCACCGGGGTATTCGAGCCTTCGGGGAAGTGGAAACTGGTGCGCAGAATGTCTTCGCGGCCGATCACGTATTGCCACGCCTGTGCAAAGCGTTCGGTGTCCAGACCGTGCACCGGCAGGCTGATCTGGTTGATGTACAAACCGGAACTGTCGTCGGCCAAGGTGTGGAACAACATGCCGTCCTGCATCGGCGACAGTGGGTAGATATCCTCCACCTGCGCCACGGGCACCGGCAGACGATCCAGCTGCGGCTGGGTCAGACGCGCCAGCGGGAAGTCGGACGGTGTCAGGCCCAAGTGCTCCTGGGTGCAGCAATGCTCAATCAATTGCTCCAGCGCTACCGCGTAGGCATCGGCCAGTTGCTGAATCACCGCTTCGTCGAAGACATCGCGGCTGAACGTCCAGTCCAGCGACAACTGTCCGTTGAACACCCGGCCATCGATGGTCAGCCAGTTGCTCAAGGCGACGTCGTCGCCGTGCCCGGCCCCGCTGCCCTCTTCGCTCGGCACAAACAGTGCCTGCTCATCGAAGCTCTGGTCGAACTGGCCGAGGTAGTTGAAGGTAATCCGCGCTTGCGGCAATTGCGCCAGACGTTGCTGGACAGCGTCCGCACCGAGGTAGCGCAACACGCCATAGCCCAGACCTTTTTCCGGCACCGCGCGCAGTTGTTCCTTGATGCGTTTGATCGCTTCGGCTGGCTGTTTCGCCGGGGTCAGCAGCACCGGGAACAGGCTGGTGAACCAGCCCACCGTGCGGCTCAGGTCGACGCCATCGAACAGCTCTTCGCGACCATGCCCCTCAAGCTGCACCAGACACGCCGGCTGCGCCGTCCACTGGCAAATCACTTGCGCCAGGGCGCTGAGCAACAGGTCATTGACCTGAGTGCGATACGCCGACGGCGCCTGTTTGAGCAGACGGTGGGTCTGCTCGGCGTCCAGACGCGTATTGACCGAACGACCATGCACCGACGCCTGACTGCCCTCAGGACGACTGCGCGGCAACTCCGGCAAGGCCTGATCGAGTTGACGGCTCCAGTAGTCGAGTTCCTTGTTCAGCGTTTCGCTGTGCGCGTAAGCCTGCAACTGCTCGGCCCAGGTTTTGAACGCCGTGGATTTTGCCGGCAGCGTCACCGGTTGATTCGCACTGAGTTGACGATAAGCATTCTGCAAATCTTCCAGCAGCACGCGCCACGATACACCGTCCATCACCAGGTGATGGATCGCCAGGTGCAGACGTTCGCTGCCGTCCTGCACGGCAATCAATGTGCAGCGCAACAACGGGCCGTTTTGCAGATCGAGACTGCGCTGGGCCTGATCGGCGATGGCGACAATTTCGTCAGCGCCCTCGGCTGAGCGTTGCCAGATTTCCGACACCTGCTCGGCCAGCGCCTGATGGCTGGCCTGCCAGGCGCCATTGCTCGCCTGCACAAGACGCAGACGCAAGGCATCGTGATGCGCCACTACATTTGCGAGGGCTTGCTGCAAGTGCGCGACGTTCAGCGCCTCTCGCGGCGTTAGCATCACCGACTGGTTCCAGTGCTCGCGGTGCGGGATATCACTGGCGAAAAACCACTGCTGCATCGGCACCAGCGGACTGTCGCCGGTGACCGGGCCTTGATCGATCACCGCATCCTCAGTCGCCGTGGCCACGCGCGCCAGCGCTTGAATGTTCTGATGCAAAAACAGGTCTTTCGGGGTCAGGCCTATGCCCTGCTGTCGGGCGCGGCTGACCACTTGAATCGAGTTGATCGAGTCGCCACCGAGGGCGAAGAAATTGTCTGCCGTACCGACTTGAGCCACGCCGAGCACCGCTTGCCAGATCTGCGCTAACGCTGTTTCGATCGCATTGATCGGCGCGACGAAAGCTTGCTGGGCTTCAGCCACGTCAGGTGCCGGCAGTGCCTTGCGGTCGAGCTTGCCATTGGGGCTCAGCGGCATGCTCTGCAGCAGGGTCAAGTGCGCAGGCACCATGTGTTCCGGCAGAGTCTGGCGTAAATGCGCCTGCAGGGTTTCGCGCATTGACGGCCAGTCCGTCGCGTCAAATTCCGTGGCGACGACATAACCACTGAGGACTTTGCCGCTGCGGCTGTCCTGCGCGACGACCACCGCTTCACGCACGGCGTCATGTTCCAGCAGGCGCGCTTCGATTTCGCCCAGCTCGATACGGAAACCACGGATTTTCACCTGATGGTCGATGCGACCGATGTAATCGATCACACCGTTAGGGCGATAGCGCGCCAGATCGCCGGTGCGATACAGCCGCTCGCCGGCCACAAACGGACTGGCGACAAAGCGTTCGGCGGTCAATTGCGGACGACGGTGGTAGCCGCGCGCCAGGCCCAGGCCGCTGAGGTACAGCTCGCCATTGACGCCGCTCGGCACCGGATTGAGTTCGGCGTCGAGAATGTAGGTCATCAGGTTGGCAATCGGTTCGCCGATCGGCACCGCATCGCGACCTTCATCGCGGCAGGTCCAATGGGTCACGTCGATGGCCGCTTCGGTCGGGCCGTAGAGGTTATACAAACCGGCATTCGGCAACTTGGCGAAAACCTGTTGCTGCGCATCGACCGGCAGCGCTTCACCGCTGCAAACGATGCGGGTCAGGCTGGTGCAGCGGCTGACATTGGCATCGAGGACAAACGCTTGCAGCATCGATGGCACGAAATGCAGGGTAGTGATCGCTTCGCGCTCGATCAGGCTGACCAGTTTCGCCGGATCACGATGGTCGCCCGGTGCCGCGACGACCAGACGTACGCCGGTCATCAACGGCCAGAAAAACTCCCACACCGACACGTCAAAACTGAACGGGGTCTTTTGCAGCACACTGTCGCCAGCGCGCAGCTCATAGGCCTGCTGCATCCAGCATAAACGGTTAGTCAGCGCGCCGTGGCTGTTGCCGGCGCCTTTTGGCTTGCCGGTAGAGCCGGAGGTGTAAATCACGTACGCCAGATTGTGCGCGGTCAGCGCCGGCGTCGGATTGCTTGATGCGGCGTCGCCCAGCCACGCGTCATCGGCGTCGAGCAACAGCGTCTGCACGCGATCGGGAATCGGCAAGGTGTCGAGCAGCGCCTGCTGCGTCAGCAGCCACTGAATCCCGCTGTCATCGATCATGTACGCCAGACGTTCGGTCGGGTACTCCGGATCCAGCGGCACGTAAGCGCCACCAGCCTTGAGAATGGCTAACAAGCCGATCACCATTTCCAGACTGCGATGCAGCGAAATGCCCACCAGCACATCCGCGCCGATGCCCCGTGCGATCAAGGCATGGGCCAAACGGTTGGCCCGCTCGTTCAGCTCACGGTAAGTCAGTGATTGCCCTTCGAACACCAGCGCCACCGCGTGCGGATCCCGCTCGACCTGCGCTTCGATCAGATGATGCACCGGCTGCTGATTCGGGTAGTCGGCAAACGTGTGGTTCCAGTCCTCGACGATCACTCGGCGCTGCGCCGCGTCGAGCATCGGCAGTTCGCCAATGCGTCGGGTCGGCTGCGCGACGATAGCGCGCAGCAGGTTGAGGAAATGTTCGCCGAGACGGGCGATGGTCGAAGGTTCGAACAGATCGCTGGCATATGACAGCGCCGCACTGATGCCTTCATCGAACTCGAAGGTGTCCAGCGTCAGGTCGAACTGCGCGGTGCCGGCGTCCCAGGTCAGTTCTTCGAGGCTCAGGCCTGGCAACGTCGAAACGGCGCGACGCGCATCGCTGGCATGGTTGAACATCACCTGGAACAACGGTGTATGACTCAGGTTACGAGCGGGTGCGAGCAATTCCACCAACTGCTCGAATGGCAGATCCTGATGCGCCTGCGCGCCCAATGCGCGCTGTTTGACCTGATCAAGCAACTGGTCGAAACGCAGGTTGCCGTCGATGTCAGCCTTGAGCACTTGAGTGTTGACGAAGAAGCCCAGCAGGCGCTCGGTCTCGACCCGGTTACGGTTAGCGATCGGTACGCCGACGCGAATATCGTTTTGCCCGGTGTAGCGATGCAACAGGGTCTGGAAGCTCGCCAACAACAGCATGAACAGCGTGGTGTTGCGCTCTTTTGCCAGACGCTTGAGGCCTTCAGCCAATGCCGGTTCCAGGCTGATCGGCAGACGCGCACCGCGATAGCTTTGCTGTGCCGGACGCGGATGATCGGTGGCCAATTCAAGAATCGGCTGTTCGCCGCCCAACTGCGCCGTC
This sequence comes from Pseudomonas sp. 18058, assembly GCF_902706155.1. Classification (NCBI taxonomy): domain Bacteria; kingdom Pseudomonadati; phylum Pseudomonadota; class Gammaproteobacteria; order Pseudomonadales; family Pseudomonadaceae; genus Pseudomonas; species Pseudomonas sp. 18058. The sequence goes on along the minus strand of NZ_CACSJY010000022.1, from coordinate 96,673 downwards.
CAGTAATCCAGTTGCCGTTGCTGCTCCCCCGCCTCCAGCCATTGCCGCTGCCAGTGGCCATAGTCGGCGTACTGGATCGGCAACGGCGTCAGCGCAGCCGGTTGACCCTGACTGAAACCGGCGTACAGCTGCATCAGGTCATCGACCATGATTTGCATCGACCAGGCATCGGAAACGATGTGGTGTTGGGTCAGGATCAGCACATGGTCGTCAGCTGCCAATTGCAGAAGTTTGACCCGCAGCAGCGGCCCACGCCGCAAATCGAACAGTTGCCGGGTTTCGGCTTCGATCAACCTGCGCAGGCCTTGCGCGTCGAGCGCGGCATCGACCGATGCAAGCGCAATGGTCACGGCAGCAGCATCTTCGATCACTTGCACCGGACGTTCGTTGTCCAGCACGAAGCGAGTGCGCAAACTTTCGTGACGCTCGACCAGCGCATCGAAACTCTGTTGCAACGCCGCTGGATCCAGTGCGCCGCGCAAGCGCAGCGCCGCCGGGATGTGATAAGCGCTGCTGGTCGGATCCAGTTGCCAGAGGAACCACTGCCGCTGTTGCGCGAAAGACAAGGCCAGCGGCTGTTCTCGCGGAACGCGGCTGATTACCGATTCCTGCTCGGTCGACGCCGAGTCCATCGCTTGGACAAACCCTTGCAGACTGTTGTGGGCGAACAGCAGGCGCAGCGGCACTTGAATCTCGAGTTGCTGGCGGATGCGTGACACCACTTGCGTGGCCAGCAACGAATGACCGCCCAATTCGAAGAAGTTGTCGCTCAGGCCAACACGCTCGACTTTGAGGATCTCGGCCCAGATCGCCGCTACCGCCTGTTGCACCGGCGTCTCTGGTGCCACGTAGGTTTTGCGCCATTGACTGGCATCGGGTTTGGGCAACTGTTTGCGATCGAGCTTGCCGTTCGGCGTCCGCGGGAACCGCGCCAGCAGCACCATGTGCGCCGGCACCATGTAATCCGGCAGATTGATCTTGAGGCGTGCATTGAGGCTGTCGCGCAAACGGCTTTGTTCGTCGGCATCCAGTGTGTTGAGGTCGGCGGCCGGCACAATGTAAGCCACCAGCGCCTGACCACCCGGAGCATCCTGAGCCAGCACGGCGGCTTCGCGCACGGCGTCCTGTTCGAGCAGACGCGCTTCGATCTCGCCCAATTCAATGCGGAAGCCACGGATTTTCACTTGATGGTCGATGCGGCCGAGGTATTCGATGATGCCGTCGGCACGCTGCCGTGCGAGGTCGCCGGTGCGGTACAGACGCTCGCCCATCGCGGCATAAGGGTGCGGCACAAACCGTTCGGCCGTCAGCGCCGGACGCTGGAAGTAACCGCGCGCCAGACCTTCACCGCCGATCAGCAACTCACCGGCCACGCCATAAGGCACCGGCAGCAAATCGGCGCCGACGATGTACAGCGAGGTGTTGTCGATCGGCCCGCCCAGCCACGGTTGTGCATCTTGCGAGCGCAGCGGATGCAACGCCGACCAGATCGTGGTTTCGGTCGGCCCGTAGAGGTTCCACACTTCACCGCCGAGGGCGAGCATGCGCACCGCCAGTTCCTGAGGCAGCGCTTCACCGCCGCACAGGCACTTGCAACCGCGCAGTTGCGCGGCGTTTTCGTTGTCGAGCAGCATGCGCCAGGTCGACGGTGTTGCTTGCACCACGTTGACCTGCTCGGCAGTGATCAGCGCCAGCACTGCGTACGGATCCTGCGCGACTTCCTGCCCGGTCAGGACAATGCAGGCGCCAACCATCAGCGGCACATAGATTTCCAGGCCAAAAATATCGAAGGAGAACGTGGTCAACGACAGCGCGCGATCCTGCGCCACCATGCCCGGGGCCTTGGCCATGCTGGCGACGAAATTGGTCAACGCAGCGTGGCGAACCATCACCCCTTTCGGCTGGCCGGTCGAGCCGGAGGTATAGATCGCGTAGGCCAGATGTTCGCCGTGCAGACGTGTCGGCAGATCCTCGCCGGCAAAGCCGTCGAGCCAATCGCCCTGTTGATCCAGCACCAGCGTGGTGAGCGAGTCCGGCACGGGCAACTGGCTGAGCAGCGAGTTCTGCGTCAACAGCAAATCGATGCCGCTGTCGTCGATCATGTACGCCAGACGATCCTGCGGGAACGCCGGATCCAGCGGCAGGTAGGCACCGCCCGCCTTGAGGATCGCCAGCAGGCCCACCAGCATGTGCGGGCTGCGCTCGACCGAAATGCCGACCAGCACATCCGGCGCCACACCAAGGGTTTGCAGCTTGCGCGCCAACTGATTGGCCCAGGCATTGAGCTGGCCGTAGTTCAAGCGCTGGCCATCAATCACCAGCGCCGGGGCATCGGGGGTGCGCGCCGCTTGCGCTTCAAACAGCTGATGAACGAAGCCTTTTTCAGGTGCCGGCGCGACGCTGCGGTTACCGTGGTTGAGCTGCGCTTGATACTCGGCGGCGCTCAGCAGCGGCAGTTCGCCGATGGACTGGCCAGGGTTGGTGACAATCCCGCGCAACAGGTTCTGCCAATGCCCGGCCATGCGCGTAACGGTGTCGGCGCCAAACAGGTCGGTGGCGTAGATCAGCGCCGCCGACAGGCCGTCGCTGTGCTCTACGGTTTCCAGGGTCAGATCGAACTGCGCGCTGTGGCTGTCCCAACGCAAACCCTCGACTTTCAAACCGCCCACCGGCGCTGTAGTCGACAGGCCTTGGGTCTGGTGATTGAACATCACTTGGAACAGCGGACTGTGACTGAGGTTGCGCTCGGGTTGCAGCGCTTCGACCAATTGCTCGAACGGCAGATCCTGATGCGCCTGCGCGCCCAGCGCAGTCTGCTTGACCTGCTGCAACAATGCGCTGAACGCGTCCTGACTGTCGACCTCGCTCTTGAGCACTTGGGTGTTGACGAAAAAGCCGATCAGGCGCTCGATTTCCACCCGATTACGGTTGGCCGTCGGCACACCGACGCGGATGTCGTTCTGACCGCTGTAGCGATGCAGCAAAGCCTGGAACGAGGCCAGCAGGATCATGAACAGACTGACCCCTTCGCGCTGCGCCAGCTGTTTGAGGCCGCTGACCAACGCCGCGTCGATGTCCAGTTCCAGACGGGCACCGCGATAACTCATGACCGCCGGGCGGGCAAAATCAGTTGGCAATTCGAGTACCGGTTGCTGACCGCCGAGGCGCGCGATCCAGTATTCGAGTTGACGCTCACGCTCGCCCGCCTCCATCCAGTGGCGCTGCCAGATCGCATAGTCGGCGTACTGGATCGGCAACTCGGGCAACACCGGCGCCTGCCCTTGAATGAACGCGGCGTAGCCTTTGACCAGTTCCTCGACCATCACCTGCATCGACCAGCCATCGGAGACGATGTGGTGCAAGGTCACGATCAGCACATGATCGTCGGGTGCCAGTTGCAGCAGACGTGTGCGCAGCAATGGCCCTTGTTGCAGGTCGAACAGTTGGCGGGTTTCTTCTTCGATCAAGTGGCGCAGTTGCGTGTCGTCCGGCCTCTGCGCCAGCACTTGCGCTTGCAGTTGCACTGGCGAAACCGCGTGGACTTGCTGCACAGCGTGCTCGCCGTTGAGCACGAAGGTGGTGCGCAGACTGTCGTGGCGCGCCACCAGCGCATTGAAACTCTTCTCCAGTGCAGCGACGTCTAGCGGCCCGCGCAAACGCAGGGCCGTGGGCATGTGGTACGCCGCGCTTTCGGGATCCAGCTGCCACAGGAACCATTGGCGTTCCTGGGCGAAAGACAACGACAAGGTGTCGAACTCGGCACTGACAGGCGGAATCGGCAGGTTCGCCGGGGAAACGTCCTCTTCGAGCATTTTCTGCAAGTACAGGCGACGTTTTTCCAGCGGCAGCGTTATGAAGCGCCTGGCAATACGTTGTGCGACAGCGGTGTCCATCAAACCTCCTCAAATTCATCAAGCAGCGCTTCAAGCTTGCTCAATTTCGACGTGCTCATTTGCTCGCCGGACTGCTCGAGTTGCGCGACAAACGCACCCAGCACCGGGAATTGGAATATCAGTTGGGGCGTCAGCTTCAGGCCCAGTTCGAGTTGCAGGCGCGAGACCACATTGACCACCAGCAGTGAGTGCCCGCCGAGTTCAAAGAAGTCGTCAGCCAGCCCGACCTGGTCGATTTTCAGCACGTCCTGCCAGATCGCCGCGACCTTGCATTCCAGCTCGCTCTGCGGCGCCAGATAAACCGACTGATGCGCGCGAGTGTCCGGTGCCGGCAAGGCCTTGCGATCGAGTTTGCCGTTGGGCGTCAGCGGCAATTGGTCAAGGAAGATCAGGTGGGTCGGCACCATGAAATCCGGCACCTGCCGGGCCAATTGCGCTTTGAGTAGTTCGGCCAGAGGCGCCGCGTCGAGGCTGTTGTCGTGGCTGACCAGATACGCGACCAGGTTCGGCCCGCTCAGTTCTTCCCGCGCCAGCACTACCGCATCACGCACTTCAGGCAGCGCTTGCAAGCGCGCTTCGATTTCACCGAGTTCGATGCGCAGACCGCGAATCTTCACTTGATGGTCGATACGACCGATGTATTCGATCACGCCGTCTTCGGCATAGCGCGCCAGGTCGCCGGTGCGGTACAGACGACCGCCAAAACCGGCGAACGGATCAGGAATAAAGCGTTCGGCAGTCAGTGCGCCGCGCTGGTGATAACCACGGGCCAGAGAATCACCGGCGATGTACAACTCACCCGTCGCACCGATGGCGCAAGGTTGCAGCGCCGCGTCCAGCACGTAGGTGCGTACGTTGTTGATCGGGCGCCCGATCGGCATGATTCGCGCGTCGTCTGCGACCGTGCGCGGCACCGTGTGGCTGCTGGTGTCGATGGTCGCTTCGGTCGGGCCGTAGAGATTGCGCAACTCACCGTCGAACCGCGCCATCACTTCACGTGAAAGGTGCGCACTCAGCGCCTCGCCACCGCACAGCAACAGCCGCAACGAGGTCAGTTGTTCACGGCTCGCCAGCGGCAACAGCGCCTGCAACAGCGACGGCGCCATTTGCAGCACGCTGATGCGCAGTCGCGCGACGTCGGCCCACAGCGTGGTCAGGTCGAGATTGAATTGCGCCGAGGCCAGCACCAGTTGCGCGCCGTTCATCAGCGGCAGCCAGAATTCCCAGACCGACGCATCGAAGCTGATCGCGGTTTTTTGCAGGACGCGATCCGCAGGCGTCAGCTGCAGGCATTCCTGCATCCACTGCATGTGGTTGCTCAGGCCGCCATGGCGCAGGGTCACGCCCTTCGGCTGGCCGGTGGAGCCGGAGGTGTAGATCACGTAGGCGAGGTTGTGCTCATCGATCAGCACCTGCGGATCGCGCTCGCTGTAAGCATCCAGCCAATGCGCCGGCTGATCGAGCAACAGCGTGGTCAATGCGACATCGGCAAAACGTGGTTGCAGACTGGTTTCAGTCAGCAGCAGGACAATGCCGCTGTCCTCGATCATGTAGGTCAGACGATCCTGCGGATACGCCGGATCCAGCGGCACATAGGCGCCGCCAGCCTTGAGAATCGCCAGCAAGCCGACCACCATTTGCACGCCACGCGACATCGCCAGACCGACCAATACGTCGGGGCCGACGCCGCGCTCGATCAAGGCATGGGCCAAACGGTTGGCCTGGGCATTGAGTTGCGCATAGGTCAGCGTGGTCTGCTCGGTCACCAGCGCCACGGCGTCCGGCGTCAGCCGTGCCTGCGCTTCGATGCATTGCTGCACCTGATGGCGCTCGGCCGTTGCGACAGTCGTGGCGTTCCAGTCGCGCAACAACAGCGTGCGCGTGACATCGCCTAGCAAGTCGATCTCGCCAAGGCTGCGGCCGGCCGGCGTGCTCACCATCTGCGCGAGCACGTGTGCCACCTGCTCAGCCAGGCGCTCGACGGTGTGTGTAGGGAAAGCAGCGTGGGCATAAGTAAAGTGCAGACTCAGGGTGTCATTGTGATTAACGGCCAGGGTCAACGGGAAATTAGTCTGTTCCTGATTGTCCACGGTGCCGAAGCTCAACCCAGACGGTGCCTGCGCTTGCAACGCGTCCGACAGCGGGTAGTTTTCGAACACCAGCAAGGTGTCGAACAAGCCCTCGCCGCCCTGCCCGGCCCAGCGCTGAATTTCGAACAGCGGCGTGTGCTCGTGCTCGCGCAGGGCGACGTTTTGCGCCTGCACCTGTTGCAACAAGGCCGACACCGTTTGCTCCGGCCGAGGGCTGGCGATGACCGGCAAGGTGTTGATGAACAGGCCGATCTGCTGCTCGATGCCTCTGAGCTCGGTCGGCCGCCCGGACACGGTCGCACCGAAAGCCACGGTGGCATGCCCGGTGTAGTGCTGCAGCAGCATCAGCCAGGCGGCCTGGATGACGGTGTTGAGGGTGACTTTCTGCGTACGCGCGAATTCGCTCAGGGCTTGAGTCTGCGCCTTGTCCAACCAGTGGTAGTGACTGGCGTGGCTGCTGGCGAACGCCGCTTCGTCAACACCGAAACGGGTTTCGGCGAGACGGGTCGGCGCCTCGAACGAGCGCAGTTGCTCCAGCCAGAACGCTTCACTGACCTTGGCATCGCGCCCTTGCAGCCAACTGATGTAGTCGCGGTAGCGCCCGGCCTGACGCGGCAAGGTCTGGCCGTCATAACGCTGCAGCACTTCGCCGAGCAACTGCGAATTGCTCCAGCCATCCATCAGGATGTGGTGATGGGTGTAGATCAGGTGATAGCGCTGCGCGCCGGTCTGCACCAGCACCAGACGCAACAACGGTGCGCAGGCCAGATCAAAGCCCTGCGCCAGTTCTGCCGAAGCCAGTTCAGCGAGTGCTGACGTGACATCGGCGCGAGCGCTCCAGTCCAGCGACGTGAAGGGCACGCGCACTTGCTTGTGCACCACTTGCACCGGCCGGTCGCTGCCCTGCCAGATAAAACTGCTGCGCAGAATGTCGTGGGCATCGACGGCGGCCTGCCAGGCATTTTCGAAACGTTGTGGATCGAGGCCTTCGATGTCCAGGCACATCTGGTTGATGTAATGCCCGCTGCCGTTTTCATAGAGGCTGTGGAACAACATGCCCTGCTGCATCGGCGCCAACGGATAGATGTCATCCACCGCACGCGCCGGCAGTGCCAGACCATCAAGCTGCGCCTGAGTGAAGTCGGCCAACGGGAAGTCCGACGGCGTCATGCCCTGATTGCTCGGCTCGCAGCAATGCGCGATCAACAGCGCCAGTTCAGCGGCATAGTCATCGGCCAGTTGCTGGATCAGCGCCGGATCGAACTGCTGACGACTGAACGTCCAGCCCAGATTCAACGCACCGTCGAACACCTGACCATTGAGGGTCAGCCAGTTGCCGAGTATGGTTAGTGGGCTCTGCTCGTCGCCGGCGCCTTCGCTGGCCGGGCTGAACAACGCGCCCTGCGCTTCATCGAAACTGCCGTCAAACTGTCCCAGGTAGTTAAAGGTGATGCGCGGTTGCGGCAGCGCCTGCAACGCTGCACGAGTGGCGTCGTCACCGAGAAAACGCAACGCACCGAAACCGACGCCTTTATCGGGAATTGCGCGCAAGCCCTGCTTGATCGACTTGATCGAATCGGCGAGGTCAGCCGCCGGGGTCAATTTCACCGGGAACATACTGGTGAACCAACCGACGGTGCGGGTCAGGTCGATGTTGGCGAACAATTCTTCGCGGCCATGGCCTTCCAGCTCGATCAAGGTGCTGGCGTGCCCGCTCCAGCGGCAAATCACCCGCGCCAGCGCGGTCAGCAACAGGTCGTTGACCTGCGTGCGATACGCCGCCGGGGCTTCTTGCAGCAGTTGTCGGGTCAGTTGCTTGTCCAGTCGCGTATCGACGGTGACAGCCTGACTATTGAGCGCGCCCGCCTCTGGATCGAGGCACGGCAAGTCGCCTTGCACATCGCTCAACTGCGCCTGCCAGTAAGCCAATTGTTCTTGCAGTTCGGCGCTGCGGGCGTGGCCCTGCAACTGTTCGGCGAAGGCTTTGACCGAGCTGGTCTTGGCCGGCAGTTGCACAGTCTGCACGGCGTGCAGTTGGTTGTAAGCGGTTTGCAGATCGTCGAACAGAATCCGCCACGACACGCCGTCCACCGCCAGGTGATGGATCACCAACAATAGCCGTTGAGTACCATCGGCGAGGTTCGCCAACATCCCGCGCAGCAACGGCCCGGCTTGCAGATCCAGACTGCGCTGGGCCTGATTGGTCAGGGTTTCCAGCGCCGCTGCATCGGCGACTTCGCGCACCCACAGCAGGTTTTCCGACGCCGCTTGACGGTACTCGGCGCGCCAGCCTTCAGCGCTTTCGCTGAACGACAGACGCAAGGCATCGTGATGCTGCACCAGTGCCTGCAAGGCTTGTTCGACAAGCTCGGCTTGCAACGCGCTGGCCGGTTTCAGCAGTACCGACTGGTTGTAGTGGTGACGCTCGGGAATCGCCTCGGCGAAGAACGCTTGCTGGATCGGCAACAGCAACGCAGCGCCCTGAACCGGGGCCTGATCGATTGCTTGCTGGTCAGTGCCGGTCTGCGCCACTGAAGCCAGCGCCTGTACGGTCTGATGCTGGAACAGATCTTTCGGCGAGAAACGAATGCCCGCCGCACGTGCACGACTGACCACCTGAATGGAGATGATCGAGTCGCCGCCGAGTTCGAAAAAGTTATCGCTGAGGCCGACACGCTCAAGTTTCAGCACGTCCTGCCAGATCGCCGCGATCTGTTGTTCCAGCTCGCTTTGCGGCGCGACGTAATCCAGCTGAACTTGACTGGCGTCCGCTGGCGGCAGCGCTTTGCGGTCGAGTTTGCCGTTGGCGGTGAGCGGCCATTGTTCGAGGAACAACAGGTGCGTCGGCACCATGTAATCCGGCAGATCGGCCTTGAGTTGTGCCTTGAGTTGTTCGCGCAAATCGGCTTCGTTGTCGACGCTGTGCGCGGCAATCACGTAGCCGACCAGTTGCTGACCGCTCGGCCCGTCCTGCGCCAACACCACCGCTTCGCGCACGGCATCGAGGGCGTTCAGGCGTGCTTCGATTTCGCCGAGCTCGATGCGGAAACCGCGGATTTTCACCTGATGGTCGATACGTCCGACGTACTCGATCACGCCGTCGCTGCGGTATTGCGCAAGGTCGCCGGTGCGGTACAGACGCGCCCCGCTCTCGCCGAATGGATCGGGGATAAAGCGCAGTGCAGTGAGGTCGCCGCGATTCAGATAACCGCGCGCCAGACCGGCGCGGCCGACGTACAGCTCGCCGATGCAACCCTTGGCCACCGGATTGAGTTCGCCGTCGAGCACGTACCACGACAGGTCGGCGATTGGCTCGCCGATCGGGCTGTTGGCGTCCTGCTCAAGATCCGCCACCGACAATGGACGATACGTCACGTGCACGGTGGTTTCGGTGATGCCGTACATGTTGATCAGTTGCGGGGCAGCATCGCCGAAGCGTTCGAACCACGGGCGCAGGGATTTCACGTCCAGCGCTTCGCCGCCAAACACCACGTAACGCAAGGCATTCGCCCGTGTATCGGCGCAGGCCACGTGCATCAATTGTTTGAATGCCGACGGCGTCTGGTTGAGCACGGTGACCCCGGCGTCGCACAGCAGCGCATGGAAGTCCTGCGGCGAACGGCTGACGTCGTAGGGCACCACAAGTAGTTCGCCGCCGTGCAGCAACGCACCGAAAATCTCCCACACCGAGAAGTCAAAGGCGTAGGAATGGAACAGGCTCCAGACGTCCGTCGGGGCGAAACCGAACCACGGCTCGGTGGCTTCGAACAAACGCAAAATATTCTGGTGCGGCAGCAACGTGCCTTTGGGTTTGCCGGTGGAACCGGAGGTGTAAATCACGTAAGCGAGGTTCGACGACGCCATCGTCACCTGTGGATCGGTGTCGGCAAATGCGCTGACATCGCTGTCCAGCAGCAAGGTCTTCACGCCGCCCGGCACCGGCAGTTGACCAGCCAGCGCAGCCTGGCTCAGCAGCAGTTGAATGCCGCTGTCCTCGATCATGTAAGCCAGACGATCCTGCGGATAAGTCGGGTCGAGCGGCACGTACGCGCCGCCAGCCTTGAGGATCGCCAGCAGGCCGACGATCATTTCCACACCACGCTCGGCAGCCAGACCGACCAGCACGTCCGGGCCGACACCGAGGGCGATCAACTGATGAGCACGGCGGTTGGCCTGACGGTTGAGTTCGCCGTAGCTCAGGGTCTGCTCGTTGAAACGCACGGCGATGGCATCGGGACGCAGACGCGCCTGTTCTGCAATCAAGTGATGCGCGCAGGCTTCAGTCGGGAAGCTGCGTGGATTCGGATTCCATTGGGCGATGTTCTGTTGCTGTTCGCTGATGTCCAGCAACGGCAATTCGCCGATGCGTTGCTGCGGATCGGCGACGATGCCGTGCAGCAGGTTCAGCCAATGCCCGGCCATGCGCTGCACGGTGGCGGCGTCGAACAGGTCGGTGGCATAGGTCAGTGCGGCGCTGAGTTGGCCATCTGCCTCAAGAGTGTCGAGGGTCAGGTCGAACTGCGCGGTCTGGCTGTCCCAATCCTGCGCTTCGATGATCAGCCCCGGCAACGCCGGCAGGGCCTGACGCCCGGCACTCTGATGGTTGTACAACACCTGAAACAGTGGGCTGTGACTCAGATTGCGTTCCGGGCGCAGCGCCTCGACCAATTGTTCGAACGGCAGATCCTGATGCGCCTCGGCACCGATGGCGGCGTGTTTGACCTGCGCCAGCAGAGCACTGAAACGCTGCTGCGGATCAACCTCGGCCTTGAGCACTTGAGTGTTGACGAAGAAGCCAATCAGGCCTTCAGTCTCGACCCGGTTGCGGTTGGCAATCGGCACGCCAACGCGAATGTCCGACTGATTGCTGTAGCGATGCAAAAGGCTCTGGAACGAGGCTAGCAATAGCATGAACAGCGTGCTGCCCTCGCGCTGGGCCAGTTGCCGCAGTTGCTGGCTGAGCAGCGGCGGCAGGTCGATGGCCAGACGTGCGCCGGCAAAACTCTGCCGCGCCGGACGCGGACGATCAGTCGGCAGTTCCAGCAAAGGCTGCTCACCGCCGAGTACGCCAGTCCAGTAATCGAGCTGGCGCTCACGCTCGCCGGCCGCCATCAATTGGCGCTGCCAGACCGCATAATCGGCGTACTGAATCGGCAGCTCGGCCAACTCGACCGAGTGACCCTGGCTATACGCGGCGTAGCGCTGAATCAATTCCTGCACCAGCAGTTGCATCGACCAGCCATCGGAGACGATGTGATGCTGGGTCAACACCAGCACATGTTCTTCGCGCGCCACTTGCAACAAACCGACGCGTAGCAGCGGACCGTTTTGCAGGTCGAACGGCTGGCTGATCTGACGCTGCACATAGGCCTGAGTCTGCTCGGCAGCATTGTCCGAGGTGCAGTCAAGAATCTCCGGCAGCAGGATCGGCGCCTGTTCGGCATGAATCACCTGGAACGCTTGTTCATCGACCTGCACGAAGGTCGTGCGCAGGCTTTCGTGGCGCTGGATCAGCTCGGCAAAACTGCGTTGCAGCGCGTTCAGATCCAGCGCGCCGTGAATACGCAGCGCTGCCGGAATGTGGTACGCCGCGCTCGCTGGCTCCATTTGCCAGAGGAACCACTGACGCTGCTGGGCAAACGACAACGGTAGTTGTACTTGATCACGCGGCGCCCGAGGGATGCTCGCAGGCTTGGCCACTTGAGTTTGTTCCAGCGCTGCAACGCAGGCTTTGAGGCTGGCGTTTTCGAACAACTGGCGCAGTTGCAGGTTGAGGCCGAGGGTCTGGCGAATGCGCGAAACCATTTGCGTGGCCAGCAGCGAGTGGCCGCCGAGTTCGAAGAAGTTGTCGGTCAGGCCGACACGCTCAAGTTTCAGTACGTCCTGCCAGATCGCCGCGATCTGTTGTTCCAGCGCACTTTGCGGCGCCACGTAATCCAGCTGAACTTGACTGGCGTCCGCTGGCGGCAGCGCTTTGCGGTCGAGTTTGCCGTTGGCGGTGAGCGGCCATTGTTCGAGGAACAACAGGTGCGTCGGCACCATGTAATCCGGCAGATCGGCCTTGAGTTGTGCCTTGAGTTGTTCGCGCAAATCGGCTTCGTTGTCGACGCTGTGCGCGGCAATCACGTAGCCGACCAGTTGCTGACCGCTCGGCCCGTCCTGCGCCAACACCACCGCTTCGCGCACGGCATCGAGGGCGTTCAGGCGTGCTTCGATTTCGCCGAGCTCGATGCGGAAACCGCGGATTTTCACCTGATGGTCGATACGTCCGACGTACTCGATCACGCCGTCGCTGCGGTATTGCGCAAGGTCGCCGGTGCGGTACAGACGCGCCCCGCTCTCGCCGAATGGATCGGGGATAAAGCGCAGTGCAGTGAGGTCGCCGCGATTCAGATAACCGCGCGCCAGACCGGCGCGGCCGACGTACAGCTCGCCGATGCAACCCTTGGCGACCGGGTTCAATTCGCCGTCGAGCACGTACCACGACAGGTCGGCGATTGGTTCGCCGATCGGGCTGTTAGCGTCCTGCTCAAGATCCGCCACCGACAATGGACGATACGTCACGTGCACGGTGGTTTCGGTGATGCCGTACATGTTGATCAGTTGCGGGGCAGCATCGCCGAAGCGTTCGAACCACGGGCGCAGGGATTTCACGTCCAGCGCTTCGCCGCCAAACACCACGTAACGCAAGGCATTCGCCCGAGCATCAGCGCAAGCCACGTGCATCAATTGCTTGAACGCCGACGGCGTCTGGTTGAGCACGGTGACCCCGGCGTCGCACAGCAGCGCATGGAAGTCCTGCGGCGAACGGCTGACGTCGTACGGCACCACAAGTAGTTCGCCGCCGTGCAGCAACGCACCGAAAATCTCCCACACCGAGAAGTCGAAGGCGTAGGAATGCAACAGGCTCCAGACGTCTGTCGGGGCGAAACCGAACCACGGCTCGGTGGCTTCGAACAAACGCAAAATATTCTGGTGCGGCAGCAACGTGCCTTTGGGTTTGCCGGTCGAACCGGAGGTGTAAATCACGTAAGCGAGGTTCGACGACGCCATCGTCACCTGCGGATCGGTGTCGGCAAATGCGCTGACATCGCTGTCCAGCAGCAAGGTCTGCACGCCGTCCGGTACCGGCAATTGACCGGCCAGCGCAGCCTGGCTCAGCAGCAACTGAATGCCGCTGTCCTCGATCATGTAGGCCAGACGATCCTGCGGATAAGTCGGGTCGAGCGGCACGTACGCGCCACCGGCCTTGAGGATCGCCAGCAGGCCGACGATCATTTCCACACCACGCTCGGCAGCCAGACCGACCAGCACGTCAGGGCCGACACCGAGGGCGATCAACTGATGAGCACGGCGGTTGGCCTGACGGTTGAGTTCGCCGTAGCTCAGGGTCTGCTCGTTGAAACGCACGGCGATTGCATCGGGACGCAGACGCGCCTGTTCGGCAATCAGTTGGTGCGCGCAGGCTTCGCTCGGGAAACTACGCGGGTTCGGGTTCCACTCGGCGATGTTCTGTTGCTGTTCGCTGGCGTCCAGCAACGGCAGTTCGCCGATACGTTGCTGCGGGTCGGCGACGATGCCGTGCAGCAGGTTCAGCCAATGCCCGGCCATGCGCTGCACCGTGGCGGCGTCGAACAGGTCGGTGGCGTAACTCAGGGTGGCTGCCAGTGCGCCGTCAGCCTCATGTGTATCGAGGGTCAAATCAAACTGCGCGGTGTGCGAACTCCAGTCGAGGCTTTCGACTTGCAGCCCCGGCAGTTGCAACGCCTGCGCCGCCGTGCCGCCCTGGTGGTTGAACATCACCTGGAACAGCGGATTGTGGCTCGATTGTCGATCTGGTGCGAGGGCATGCACCAGTTGCTCGAACGGCAGATCCTGATGCGCTTGCGCGCCCAATGACGCCTGTTTGACCTGCGCCAGCAATGCCTTGAAGGACATGCTGCCCTGCACCTGAGCGTCCAGCACCTGGGTGTTGACGAAGAAGCCGATCAGGCCTTCGGTTTCGACCCGATTACGGTTGGCCACCGGCACGCCGACGCGGATATCCGCCTGACCGCTGTAGCGATGCAGCAAGGCCTGGAACGACGCCAGCAAGACCATGAACAACGTCATGCCTTCACGCTGGGCCAACTCTTTCAGACGTTCGCTCAGCTCGCTGCCAACGCTCAGATCCAGACGCGCGCCGCGATGACTTTGCACCGCCGGACGCGGACGATCCGTCGGCAATGGCAGAACTTCGCCGCCATCGCCCAGACGCTCGGTCCAGTACGCCAGTTGCCGCTCCAGCTCACCGGCCTCCATCCACTTGCGCTGCCAGATCGCGTAATCGGCGTACTGGATCGGCAAAGCCGCGAGGTTGGCTGGCTGGCCACTGCTGCGCGCGGCGTAGAGTTTGACCAGATCATCGACCATGATCTGCGCCGAAGCACCGTCGCAAATAATGTGATGTTGGGTCAGCACCAGCACATGATCATCCGGCGCGATTTGCAGCAGCTTGACCCGCAGCAATGGGCCTTGTTGAAGGTCGAACAGCGTGGCGATTTCAGCGTCGATCAACGCCTTGAGGCCTGCATCGTCGGGCGGCGTGTCCAGCACCTGCGGAGTCAGCGGCAGACTAAGTCGCGGCTGGACTACCTGAATCGGGCCGTCCGCGCCATCGACAAACACCGTGCGCAGCACTTCATGGCGTTCGAGCAAGGCATCGAAACTGCGCTGCAATGCCGACAGATCAAGAGCACCGCGCAAACGCAACGCCGTCGGCACGTGGTAAGCGGCGCTGTGCGGGTCGAGTTTCCAGAGGAACCACTGACGCTCCTGCGCGAACGACAAGCCAATCGTTTCGAACTCATCGCGCACCGGTGGAATCGGCAACGCCGCAAAGCTCATGTTCTTGCTCTGCATTTTTTGCAGAAACGCTTGCCGTTGGGCGAGCGGCAAACGGATGAATCGCTGAACCAGAGACAGGTTATCGAGCTGAGTCATTTTCAAAGGGTCTCCAGGTCTGCCAGGAAATCATGCATCTCACTCAGGTCTTCGCTGGAGTGAGGGGTCAGGTGAACAGCCAGTTGTTCGGCGTACTCCCGCAGCGATGCGGTGCGGAACAGCAGATCCAGCGGCACCGCCGCCCCTTGCTCCAGTTGCAGGCGCGCGGTGGCCTGAGTCGCCAACAGTGAATGTCCACCCAGTTCAAAGAAGTTGTCGTCGCGCCCTACCCGGTCGAGTTTGAGCACGTCTTGCCAGATGGCGGCGACGCTGTGTTCCAGCGCCCCATCCGGCGCCACGTAGGCGCGCAGCAGTTGGTTGGCGTCCGGCAGCGGCAGCGCCTTGCGGTCGAGCTTGCCGTTGGGGGTCAGCGGGAAACGTTCCAGCAGCATCCAGTGCGCCGGCATCATGTAGTCGGGCAGTAACGGTGCCAGTGCCGATTTCAACGCGTCGCGCAGGGCTGCGAGCTCGGCGTCCTGTGGCTTCGCCGCAATCAGGTAGGCCACCAGTTGCAAGCCACCCGGCCCTTCCTGTGCCACCACCGCAGCTTCGCGAATCGACGGCTGCGCCAACAGGCAGGCTTCGATTTCACCCAGCTCGATGCGGAAGCCACGAATTTTCACCTGATGGTCAACGCGCCCGAGGTACTCGATCACCCCGTCAGCGCGATAACGCGCCAAGTCACCGGTGCGGTACAGCCGCGCACCGTTGCCGAACGGATCGGGCAGGAAGCGCTCGGCGGTCAGCGCCGGCCGCTCGTGATAACCCCGCGCAAGACCATCGCCACCGATCAGCAATTCACCGATCACACCGGCCGGGTTTGGCGCAAAGTGTTCGCCGAGAATGTGCAGCGTGGTGTTGGCAATCGGCCCACCAAGGTAAGGCTGGCACTGCTCGGCCGTCAGTTGATAAGCCGCTGACCAGATCGTCGTTTCCGTCGGCCCGTAAAGGTTCCAGACTTGGCCGGCGACCTCGAGCAGACGTGCGGCCAGATCCTCGGCCAGCGCTTCACCGCCACACAGGCATTTACGCCCCGCGAGCCGTGCAGCCTGTGGATGATCAAGCAACATCCGCCAGGTCGACGGCGTCGCCTGAACCACGCTGACCTGCTGTTGATCGATGATCTGCAGCAGCGCCTGCGGGTCGTGCGCATTCTGCTTGTCCACCAGCACCACGCAAGCCCCGCTGAACAGCGCGCCGTACAACTCGAGCCCGAAAATATCGAAGGAGAACGTGGTCAGCGACAGCACGCGGTCAGTCGCCACAAGCCCCGGCTCACGGGCCATGCTCGCGACAAAATTGACCAGTGCCGCGTGGCGCACCATCACGCCTTTCGGCTTGCCGGTCGACCCCGATGTGTAGATCGCATAGCTGAGGTTATCGCCGTCGACCGCCACCTGCGGATTGGCCGCCTGTGCAGCGCTGATCGGCTCTTCGAGGGAGCCCGGCACCAGCGTCTGCACACCGGCCGGAATTGGCAGCACTTGCAGCAACGACGCCTGAGTCAGCAACAACTGCAAACCGCTGTCTTCGATCATGTGCGCCAAACGCTCGCTCGGGTACTGCGGATCCAGCGGCACGTAAGCGCCACCGGCCTTGAGGATCGCCAGCAAGCCGACAATCATCTCCACGCCGCGCTCCAAAGCGATGCCGACCAGACGATCCGGGCCAACCCCTTGGGCAATCAGGCGATGGGCCAGACGGTTGGCCTGCGCATTCAGCTCGGCGTAGGTCAAGCATTGCTCACCGAACACCAGCGCTGTCGCGTCAGGCGTCTGGCTGGCGCGCGTTTCGATCAACCGGTGGATGCAACGCGACTCGGGCCAAGGCGCTGCGCTGGCATTCCACGCCAACAATTGCTGATCGGTTTCGGCGGCGTCGAGCAGGTTCAATTCACCCAGTGCACGTTCGCTGCCGTCGATCATTTGCAGCATCAAACGTTGCAGGTGCAGGCCCATCTGCTCGACCGAAGCAGGAGCAAACTGTGCGCACTGATAGCTGAATTGCACCGCCAGTTCGGCAGCGAGACTGACCGACAGCGTCAGCGGATAGTTGGTTTGCTCCAGGTTATCCACGGCACCGAAACGCAGGCCTTGCGGCGAGCTCTGTTCCAGCGCCTCGGAAATCGGGTAGTTCTCGAACACCAGAATAGTGTCGAACAGCGCCTCACCGCCCAATCCCGCCCAGCGCTGAATGTCGAACAACGCGGTGTGTTCGAACTCGCGTAGCGCCAGATTCTGCGCCTGCACGCCGTGCAACCAGTCGCCGAGGCGCTGCTCCGGACGCGGGCTGGCGATGACCGGCAAGGTGTTGATGAACAGCCCGATCTGCTGTTCTACACCGAGCAGATCCGCCGGACGCCCCGACACCGTCGCGCCGAACGCCACGCAGGATTTGCCGCTGTAACGTTGCAACAGCAGCAGCCAGGCCGCTTGCACCAGCGTGTTGACCGTCACTTTTGCATCGCGGGCAAAGTCGCTCAAACGCTGAGTCTGTTCCGAATCCAGCTGCACCCGATGCTGCGCATAAGCGTGAGGCTCGACGTTTTGCGTCGGCGCCGCAAACACCTGCGCCAGACGCACCGGCTCATCCAGTTCACGCAATTGCTCGAGCCAGAAGGCTTGCGCGGCACCGGCGTCCTGTTTTTGCAACCAGCCAATGTAATCGCGATAACGCCCGCTCGGCCGCGCCACCGTTTCACCGCTGTAATGCTGCAACACCTCGCCGAGCAACTGCGCGCTGCTCCAGCCGTCCATCAGGATGTGGTGGTTGGTGTAGATCAAGTGATGACGATCGGCAGCAATGCGCACCAAGACCAGGCGCATCAGCGGTGCAGCGCTCAAATCCAGGCCTTGTGCGCGCTCGTCATCGGCGAGGGTTTGCAGTGCCGCGTCCAGATCAGCCTGCGCGCTCCAGTCGAGCACGCGGAATGGCACCTCCAGATGGCGCTGCGCAACTTGAACGGGTTGATCCAGATCGCCCTGCCAGAAGAACCCGGTGCGCAGAATGTCATGGGCATCGACCACCGCTTGCCACGCCGCGCGGAAACGCTGCGGATCAACGCCGTCGACGTCCAGACGCATCTGGTTGATGTAGTCGCCACCGCCTTGTTCGAGCAAGGTGTGGAACAGCATGCCCTGCTGCATCGGCGACAGCGGGTAGATGTCATCGACGGACTGCGCTTGTTGCACCAACACGTCGAGTTGCGCCTGCGTCAGCGTCGCCAGCGGGAAGTCCGACGGGGTCACGCCACGGTTGGCGCTGTCGCAGCAATGCGCGATCAGTGCGGTGAGCTCTTGCAGGTAATCGTCGGCCAGACGCTGGATCGTCGCCGGGTGAAACATCTCGCTGCTGAACGTCCAGCTCAGATCCAGCTCACCGCCGAAGACTTTGCCGTCCAGCGCCAACGGGCTGCCCAGCGGGCCGGCCATGTTGACTTCTTCGCCGCCGGATTCGCTGGTCGGCACGAACAAGGCGTCGTCGCCGGCATCGAAGCTGCCGTCGAACTGGCCGAGGTAGTTGAAGGTCAGGCGCGGTTTCGGCAAGGCTTGCAGCGCTTGCTGTGCAGCGGCGTCGCCAAGGTGCGCGAGGGCACCGAAACCGATGCCTTTGTTGGGGATCGCGCGCAGTTGCTCCTTGATCTGTTTCAGCGAAGCGCCGAGGTCGGCGACCGGCGCCAATCGCGCCGGGAACACGCTGGTGAACCAGCCGACGGTGCGGGTCAGATCGACGTTGTCGAACAGGTCTTCGCGACCATGACCCTCCAGTTGCACCAGCACACTGTCGTCGCCGGTCCAGCGCACCATCACTCGCGCCAGCGCGGTCAGCAGCAGGTCGTTGACTTGCGTGCGGTAGGCCGCCGGGGCTTCCTGCAACAGCTGACGGGTCAAGGTTTTGTCCAGTTGCGTGCGGATCGATTGCGCCTGATTGTGTTGCTGACCGGCGTGCGGGTTGTCGCAAGGCAACTCAGTCGAGGCGCCTTGCAGTTGTTGCTGCCAGAAACCCAGTTCGGCCTGCAGCGGCGCACTCGCGGCGTAGTCTTGCAGCGCCTCGGCCCAGGCTTTGACCGCACTGGTTTTGGCCGGCAGTTGCACAGTCGCACCCGCCAGAATCTGCCGATAAGCGCTCTGCAGATCTTCGAACAGAATCCGCCACGACACGCCGTCGACCACCAAATGGTGAACCACCAATAACAAGCGTTGAGTGCCATCAGCGAGGTTCGCCAGCACCGCGCGAATCAGCGAACCGTCACTCAGTTGCAGGCTGCGCTGAGCCTGATTGCCCAGCGCCTCAATCGCCGCGACATCGGCGACCTCGACTTGCCACAAAACGGTTTCGCCCGCTTGCGTCGCGACATCGCGGTACTGCGCCGACCAGCCTTGCGCCTGTTCGGCAAAGTCCAGACGCAGACTGTCGTGATGCGCTACCAGTGCGTCCAGTGCTTGTTCGAGCACTTGCGCGTCGAGTGCCTGGGTCGGTTTGAGCATCACCGACTGGTTCCAGTGATGACGATCAGGAATCGGCTGCGCGAAGAACCACTGATGAATCGGCAGCAGCGCCGTTGCACCGGTCACCGGTTGTTGATCGATCAGTTGCAGCGGCTCGCCGGTTTGCACCACGGCGGCCAGCGCCTGAATGGTCTGATGCTGGAACAGATCCTTCGGGGTAAAGCGCAAACCGGCCTGACGGGCACGGCTGACCACTTGAATCGAGATGATCGAATCGCCGCCCAGCTCGAAGAAGTTATCGCTGAGGCCGACGCGTTCCAGCTTCAACACGTCCTGCCAGATGGTAGCCAGTTGCTGCTCCAGCGCGCTTTGCGGCGCGACATAGACTTGCTGCAATTGGCTGACATCCGGCTTCGGCAGGTTCTTGCGATCGAGCTTGCCATTCGGGGTCAGCGGCATGCGCTCCAGACGCAAAACGTAGGCTGGAACCATGTGTGACGGCAGCGTTGCTTTGAGCTGCTCACGCAGTTGCTCGGCAAAATCTTCGCGCGGCGAATCGCTGACCACGTAGGCGACCAGGCGTTTGCTGCCGGCGCTTTCCTGCGCCACAACCACCGCTTCGCGCACGCCATCAAGGGCTTGCAGACTGGCTTCGATCTCGCCGAGTTCGATGCGGAAACCACGGATTTTCACCTGATTGTCGATACGTTCCAGATAGTCGAACGTGCCGTCAGCGCGCTGGCGCACCAAGTCGCCGGTGCGATACAGCACGCCGCCGCTACGGCTGAACGGGTCAGCGACAAAACGCTCGGCGGTCATCGCCGGGCGGTTCAGGTAACCCCGCGCCACACCACTGCCGCCCAGATACAACTCACCGGCCATGCCTTGCGGCAGCAGGTTCAGATCGGCGTCCAGCACATAGGCGCTGCGATCACCGATGCGGCTACCAATCGGCGCGTACGCGGCGCCGCACGGCTCGTCGCGAGCGGCCTTCCAGATCAGCGGCGTGACCACGGTTTCGGTCGGGCCGTAGCCGTTGATGATGTACTCGGGATTCAGCGCACGCTTGACCCGTTCAAAACTGGCATTCGGCACCGCATCGCCGCCGAAGCAGTAGATACGCACCTTGGGCGGATTGCCGACCCGTTCGGCGTGCTCGGCCAGTTGTTGCAAGTACACCGGCGGGAACGCGACCACGGTCACGCCGTGCTCGATCATCGCGTTGTAGGTCTGCTCCGGCGTCCACAAGCTGTCGTCGCGAATCAGCAGCGAGCCGCCGTGGGTCAGGCTGGTCAGCCAGCGCTCGTGGGCGCCGTCGAAGGCGAACGACATGAAGTGGAATTCGCAATCGCTGTCGCGCATTTCGTAGCGCTCACCGATGGCCAGACAGTGCATGGCCAGCGGGCCGTGGCTGACGCTGACGCCTTTCGGGTTGCCGGTGGAACCCGAGGTGTAAATCACGTACGCAAGGTTGTGCGGATCCAGCGTCACGATCGGTGCCTGCGCCGGGTTAGCGCTGAGGTCGAGGTGATCGAGTTCCAGCACGGTCAGGGTGTCAGCGATCGGCAATTGCGCCGTCACCCGAGAATCGGTCAGCAACAGCGCCAGACCGGAATCCGCCATCAGATACGCCAGCCGCTCGCGTGGGTAACTGGTGTCCAGCGGCACGTAAGCGCCGCCCGCCTTGAGCACCGCCAGCAGCGCGACGATCAAACCCTCGCTGCGCGGCAGCGCGACACCGACACGCACTTCGGCGCCAACGCCACGCGCCACCAGTTCATGGGCGAGACGGTTGGCGCGGGCATCGATGTCGCCGTAGCTGAAATGCTTGCCGTCGAAAATCACTGCGGTGCGATCCGGCTGTTGCGCCGCCAATCGGGCGTAGCGTTGATGCACAGCGAGGTCGACCGGGTACGTCTGTGGCTGGTTTTCAAGGATCTGCCGGGTGTGTTCTTCGACCGTTGCCAAGGCTATTTCACCGAGACGACGTTCGGCAGATTCGGCGAATTGCTCCAGCAGGTGCAGCAGTTGCGCGCTGAGACGCTCGACAGTCGTGACACTGAAATGCGTCTGATCAAAACTCATGTGCAGCGCGAGGGTTTCGCCAAGTGTCACGCCCAGGGTCAGCGGGTAATGCGTCTGATCCTGGTTGGCCACTTCGCCGAACACCACGCCTTGCGCGGTGCCATTTTGCAGCGCTTCAGAAATCGGGAAGTTCTCGAACACCAGCAGCGTGTCGAACAACGACTCGCCGCCCTGCCCGGCCCAACGCTGAATGTTCGCCAGCGGCGTGTGTTCGAACTCGCGCAGGCTGAGGTTCTGCGCCTGCACCGCCGCCAGCCATGCCGCTACGCTTTGATCCGGACGCGAACCGGCGATCACCGGCAGCGTGTTGATGAACAGACCGACTTGCTGCTCGATGCCAACCAGTTCCGCCGGACGTCCTGCAACTGTAGTACCGAACGCCACGCAAGCGCTGCCGGTATAACGCTGCAACAACAGCAGCCACGCGGCTTGCACCAAGGTGTTGGCGGTGACTTTCTGCTGCCGGGCAAACTCGTTCAGGCGTTGCGTACGCGCTGCGTCGAGCGCGTAATGCTTGAGCGCATGCCCGCGCTCGGCACGCACCTCACCACCGCCCGCCGCGGCTTGCGCGAGCACGGTTGGCTCATGGAAGTCGGCCAGTTGCGCCAGCCAGAACGCTTCGCTGACGGCGCCGTCCTGACGTTGCAGCCACTGGATGTAATCGGCGTAACGGCTCAGCGGACGCGGCGGTTGCTGGCCGGCATAACGCTGCAGCACTTCGCCGAGCATCTGCGCGCTGCTCCAACCGTCCATGAGAATGTGGTGGTTGGTGAAGATCAGGTGATGACGCTGATCGGCGATTTGAATCAGCGTTACGCGCAGCAGGCCGGCCGCGGTCAAATCGAAGCCCTGCGCCAGATCGGCAGCCGTGAAATCCTTCAGTGCTCGCGTGATGTCAGGGCGCGCGCGCCAGTCGAGCAAGGCGTACGGCAACTCGAGACGACGATGGATGATCTGCAGTTGTTCCTGCAATTCACCCTGCCAGATAAAGCCGCTGCGCAGGATGTCGTGGGCGTCCATGGTCGCTTGCCACGCCGCACGAAAACGCTCGGGGTCGAGACCGTCGACATCGACGCAGAGCTGGTTGATGTAAGTGCCGGTGCCCTGTTCGTACAAGGTGTGGAACAGCATGCCCTGCTGCATCGGCGACAGCGGATAAATGTCTTCGATGCCGGCGGCCGGCACTGCGATCGCATCCAGTTGTGCCTGAGCGATGTGCGCCAGCGGGAAGTCCGACGGCGTGATACCCATGCTTTCCGGCAGGCAGCAATGGTTGATCAGCGCTTGCAGTTCAGCGCTGTATTCGTCGGCCAGACGGGCGATGGTCGCCTCGTTGAACTGTTCACGGCTGAACGTCCAGCGCAGGTCGAGTTCACCGTCGTACACCTGGCCTTCGACGCCCAGCCAGTTGTCCAGCGGCGCATCGAGACTTTGCTCCAGCCCGGCGCGCTCACCGGCCGGGCTGAACAGTGCGCCCTCCTCGGCATCGAAACTGCCGTCGAACTGGCCGAGGTAGTTGAAGGTGATGCGCGGCAGCGGCAGCGTTTTGAGCGAGGCTTGCGCCGCGTCGTCGCCGAGGTAACGCAGCACGCCAAAACCGATGCCCTTGTTGGGGATCGCGCGCAGTTGTTCCTTGATCTGCTTGATCGCGTCCGCCAGCGAATCGGCCGGGGTCAGGCGCACCGGGAACAGGCTGGTAAACCAGCCGACAGTGCGGTTCAGATCGACGTCGTCGAACAGGTCTTCGCGACCGTGACCTTCCAGTTGAATCAGCGTATCGGCGTGACCGCTCCAGCGGCAGATCACCCGCGCCAGCGCCGTCAGCAACAGGTCGTTGACCTGCGTGCGATACGCCGCCGGCGCCTGTTGCAGCAGTTGTTGGGTGAAGGTTTTGTCGAGGCGACTGTGCAGCACCTGAGCGTGGCGACTTTGCAAGCTGCCCTGCGGGTTGTCGCACGGCAGATCCAGCGCCGCGCCGTCGAGTTGTTGCTGCCAGAAACGCAGTTCGGCCTGCACCGCGTCAGTCGCGGCATAGGCTTGCAGATGCTCGCCCCAAGCCTTGTACGAACTGGTTTTGGCCGGCAGTTTGATGCTCGTGCCTTGCACTGCTTGCTGATAAGCCTGTTGCAAATCTTCGAGCAGAATCCGCCACGAAACACCGTCTACCGCCAAGTGATGCACGGCCAGCAATAGACGCTGACTGCCATCGGCGACGGTCGCCAGTACCGCGCGCAACAGTGGGCCGTTTTGCAGGTTCAGGCTTTGCTGGGCCTTGGCGTATAGCGCTTGCAGATCATCAGCGTCGAGACGGTCAGCCGTCCACAACAGCTCAGGATCCGTCGCGACCGACGCCACTTCTGCACGCCAACCCTCAGCGCTTTCGACGAAGCGCGACCGCAAAGCATCGTGCTGCACCAGCAAGGCATTCAACGCCTGCCACAGTGCCTCGGTATTCAGAACTTGATGACTGCGCAGCAGCACTGCCTGGTTCCAGTGGTGACGCTGAGGAATGTCTTCGGCGAAGAACGTCTGCTGGATCGGCAGCAGCGGCAACTCACCGCTGACCGGGCCTTGATCGATGCTTACAGCGACGTTGCCTTGCTGGGCGACGCTGGCCAGACCTTGCACGGTCTGATGCTGGAACAGGTCGCGCGGGCTGAAATGAATCCCGGCCTGACGCGAACGACTGACCACTTGAATCGAGATGATCGAGTCACCGCCCAGCTCGAAGAAGTTGTCGGTCAGACCGACCTGTTCGAGCTTGAGCACGTCCTGCCAGATGGCTGCGATTTTCTGTTCCAGCGCACTGCGCGGCGCGACAAACGCTTGCTGCATCTGGCTGGCGTCCGGCGCCGGCAGTGCTTTGCGATCGAGTTTGCCGTTGGGACTCAGCGGCAATGCACCGAGGAACAACAGCTGCGTCGGCACCATGTAATCCGGCAGGCTGTCCTTGAGTTGCGCTTTGATCGCTTCGCGCGCAGCGCCTTGGGCTTCGGTTGAAGCGGCAACCACAGCGGTGTCTTTCGGCACCACATACGCCACCAGTTGCAGGCTGCTGCCGCCCTGCACCGCCAGCACCACGGCTTCTTTGACGGCATCGAGTTCTAACAGGCGCGCTTCGACTTCGCCCAATTCGATACGGAAGCCACGGATTTTTACTTGATGGTCAACGCGGCCAACGTATTCGATCTGGCCATTGGCGTTAAAACGCGCAAGGTCGCCAGTGCGGTAAAGACGCGCACCCGTGGTGGAAAAAGGATCTGGGATAAAACGTTCAGCGGTCAGATCCGCGCGCTGGAAGTAACCCCGCGCCAGCAACTCACCGCCAATCAGCAGTTCACCAACCACGCCAATCGGCGTCGGCTGAGCGTCGGCATCGAGCAAATAGGCATGACGTCCCGGCAATGGCTGACCAATCGGCATGGTCAGCGGCAGCGGCTGACGACCGAGCACGTAATCGCTGCAATCCAGCGTGGTTGCGGTGACGGTGGCCTCGGTCGGGCCGTAGGTGTTGAGCAACTTGACGTGCTCCAGCCCTGCCAGGCGCCAGGCCTGCACACCTTCCGGCGGCATTGCTTCACCACCGCTGTGAACCTGACGCAGCGCGGCGTAATCACGCGGGCCGGCGGCGGCGAATTCCTTGGCAATCATGTTCCAGTAGGCAGTGGTCAAGTCCATGACCGTGATGCCGTGCGCGACGATATTTCGGTACAGGGTTTCGCTGTCCCAGACTTCGTCGCCGCGCAGCACCACCGAGGCGCCGCAGGTCAGCGGGCCAAACAGTTGCTCGCCGAAGGCATCGAAGTTGAACGTGGCAAATTGCAGCGCGCAATCGGCGGCGCTCAAGGCGTAGTAATGCTGCGAAGCGAAGGCGTGTTTGCTCAACGCACGGTGGCTGATGCCGACGCCTTTAGGGCGGCCGGTGGAGCCCGACGTGAACATCACATAGGCGAGGTTATCCGCCCACACCGCGCGTTGCGGATTGCTGTCGTCGGTAAATTCCCACGCTTCGGCTTGATCGAGGCACAGGCTGCGCACGTTGTGCGGCACCGGCAGACGTTCGAGTAAATGGCTTTGCGTCAGCAGCAAACGACTGCCGCTGTCTTCGATCATGCACAGCAAGCGGTCGCGCGGGTATTGCGGATCCAGCGGCACATACGCGCCGCCAGACTTGAGCACGGCGATAATGGCAACGATCAGCTCCAGCCCGCGATCAAGCGCAACGCCGACCAGCACTTCCGGGCCGACGCCCTGCGCCAGCAATGTGCGAGACAGACGATTGGCGCGGGCGTTGAGCTGTGCATAAGTGAGTTGCTGACCGTCGAAAATCAGCGCGATGGCATCAGGTGTTTGCGCGGCCTGCGCTTCGAACAGCTCATGCACCGGGCGCTCGCTCGGCCAGGTCGTGTCGTGACGCCCCCAGTCCTGAGTCAGTTGCTCAAGCTCCTGCGCTTGCAGCAAACCGATCTCGCCAACCCGCTGTTGTGGATCGCTGACGATGCTGTGCAGCAGATGCGTCCAGTGCCGCGCCATGCGTTCGATGGTTGCGCCGTCGAACAGGTCGCTGGCGTAGGTGAACGCAGCGTGCAACTGGCCGCCCTTTTCGTAGGTGTCCAGGCTCAGGTCGAACTGGGTGCTGCGACTTTCCCATTCGATCACGCCGAGTTCCAGACCGCTGCCGACCTTGAGGGTGGTGACGTCAGCGACTTCCGGCTGATGGTTGTACATCACCTGGAACAGCGGGTTGTAACTCAGGCTGCGCTCCAGTTTCAGCGCCTCGACCAGCCGTTCGAACGGCAGATCCTGATGCGCCTGAGCACCGAGCGCGGTTTCCTTGAGCGCGCTGAGCAGATCCGCGAATGGTGTCTGGCCATCCAGTTGCACGCGCAGAACCTGAGTGTTGACGAAGAATCCGATCAGGCCTTCGATCTCGCGGCGGTTACGGTTGGCGATTGGCACACCGACGCGCAGGTCGGTCTGCCCGGTGTAACGGTGCAGCAAAATATTGAAGGTGCCGAGCAACAGCATGAACAGCGTGACGCCATGCTGCCGGGCGACGCCGCGCAATTGCTCGACCAGCGCCGCCTCCACTACGTGCTCATGGCGACGGCCGCGATTGCTCGGCAAGACTGGGCGCGGACGGTCGAGCGGCAGCTCCAGCACCGGATGCTCGTCACCCATTTGCGCCAGCCAGTAATCGAGTTGACGCTGCTGCTCTCCCGCCTCCAGCCAGCGCCGCTGCCACAGCGCGTAATCGCTGTACTGCACCGGCATCGGCGCCAGCTCGGCCACGTGCCCCTGATCGTGGGCATCGTAAAAGCGGCAGAATTCGTCGATCAACACGTTCATCGACCAGCCATCGGAAACAATGTGGTGCAGGGTCAGCAGCAGCACGTGTTCCTGCTCGGCCAGATGCAACAGACGCACGCGCAGCAGTGGGCCGTTGGCCAGATCGAACGGCAGCAGCGATTGCTCTTCGGCTGCTGCAGCTACGCGTAATTCACGTTCGGCAGCGGGTAAATCGCTGAGGTCGATGCGCTGGATCTCCAGCGGTCGTTGCAGCGGCACTTGCAGCAGGCTGTCATCGGGCTGCTGCTGGAACACCGTGCGCAAGGTTTCATGGCGCTCGATCAGGCTGGCGAACGCTTGCTCCAGCGCCGGCTGATTCAGCCGCCCGCTCAGGCGCACCGCCGCCGGCAGGTTGTACGCGCCGCTCTGCGGATCCAGATGCCAGAGAAACCACATGCGTTGCTGGGCATAAGACAGCGCCTGCCGATCCTCGGCCTCGACCCCGGCCGGAATCGGAAACCGCGAAAAATCCACCCCTTCCCTCTGCAAGGCAGCAAGGAACATCTGGCGCTTTTCCAGGGGCAACCCGATAAACCGGCGAGCGAGTTTCAGGGAGTCTTCTGCATTCATTTCTTGGCATCCGGATCAGTAGGCAGGCAGCACAAAGGCACGTCGTCCCTATAAAACGAATGCAGACCGGAAAAATTAGCGATTGAGAACAACTATCAGACAGGGATCAATACAGAACTGTAGGAGCAAAGCTTGCTCGCGAAAGCGCTGTATCAGTCACCTTGAAGGTCGACTGAGGGCCTCATCGCGAGCAAGCTTTGCTCCTACAGGTTTTGCGGGGAATGGGGTTAGGCGGTCGCGGCCATGGCGTGGCGGCGATGGTGTACGTCGAGCTGGTCTTTGATCACCTTGAGCACTTTGGCTTCGTGCTCATGGATGAAAAAGTGCCCGCCGGCGAGCATGTCTACGGAGAAACTGCCCGAGGTTTCCTTGCTCCAGCCGATCAATTGCTCGGTGGTGGCGCGGTCAGACTTGCCGCCGAGCACGTGCACCGGGCAGTTGAGCAGTGGTCGCTGCTGCGGCTCGAATTTGCCGCACAGCAGGAAATCGGCGCGCAGGATCGGCAGGGTCAGGCTCATCAACTCGTCATTGGCCAGCACTTCTTCGCTGGTGCCATTGAGCGTGCGCAGTTGCTCGATCAACTCGGCATCGGTCTTGGCGATGGCAAATCCGCGATCGTAGTCGGCGCGCTGGGTCGGCGCCGCCGTGCCGGACGCGAACAGCGCCACCGGCTCAGGGCAACCCAGGGCCCGCAGTGCATGGGCCATCTCACAGGCCAGCAACGCACCGAGGCTATGACCGAACAACGCATAGGGCGTCTTCAATGTTGGCTGTAACTCCCTGGCCAATTGCATGGCCAAGGCGCGCATGTCGGTCTGCAGCGGCTCGTCAAAGCGCGCACCACGCCCCGGCAGCTCCACCGGTTTGAGCTGCAGCCATTGCGGCAACTTCGGTCGCCAGCGGCTATAGACCATCGCACTGGCACCGGAATACGGCAGGCACAGCAAAGTCAGCTGGGTCACCACACTTCCCTCAAAAAAATTCGTCTGTAGAGAGAAACGGTTCACTGCCCGGGCAAATTAGTCGACGCCGGCTAAATCGCCCACACAGGTGCTCGTTAACCGTTCAGATAAAACCAATAACGAGGGTTCACCGTGGATCTGCAGAGCATCCTGAGCAAACTGTTCGCCAATGCCGGCGCCGTCGGCATTGAAGGTGTTTTCCAATTCGTTTTTAGCCCGCAGCTGGCCTATTGGTCTGAGGTCAAGGCCAGCAGCCGCACCGAGGTCGGGCGCCATGCGAGCCCGGACGTGACCATCGAAGTCGCGGAACAAGATTTCCTCGGGATCATGGCCGGCATGGCCAATGTCGAAGAGCTGTTCGCCAGCGGTCGCCTGAAGATTGGCGGCAACATGGGGCTGGCGACGATGCTGCCGCAGATCATCGACCATGCTCGAAACGGTGGCGGTGCGGTCGCTGAAAAAGTCGACATGAACAAGCGCTACCCGACACCACCGCGCTTCAGCGAAAAGCTCACCGCCAGCCTGCCGACCCAGGTCAACGTCGAACGGCGTGCCCGCGAGGAGCTACCGGTGACTGAGTTCAAAAGCCGTTATTTGCCCCACGGCATTCCCGTGGTGATCAGCAACGCATTGCACGACTGGCCGCTGTTCAAACTCAGCCGCGAAGAATCGCTGGTGCATTTCGCCGAGCTGCAAGGCATCACCCGCCATGGCGATTACGTGAAGAAAACCTTCTCCACCGAACGTGATTTTCGTTCGACGTCGATGGCCGATTTCATCGCCTCGCTGGACAGTCCGGCGGTCAAAGGTGCGGACGGTGAGCCGCCCGCCTACATGGGCAACAACATCTTGCCGGCGGCGTTGATGCAGCAGATCAAGTACCCGGCCTACTTCGATACGTCGCTGTTTATTCCGCCGCGAATCTGGATCGGGCCCAAGGGCACACTGACGCCGCTGCACCGCGACGACACCGATAATTTGTTCGCGCAGGTCTGGGGGCAGAAGACCTTCACCCTCGCCGCGCCGCATCACCGTGAAGCCCTGGGCACGTGGTCGACAGCTCCGGAGGGTGGACTCGATGGCTGCGATTTCAACCCGGATGCGCCGGACTATCAGCGCTTCCCCAAGGCGCGCGACGTGACGTTTTTGCGGGTGACGCTGGAGGCTGGGGATTTGCTGTTCTTGCCGGAGGGCTGGTTCCATCAGGTGGAGTCGGTATCGACGTCGTTGTCGGTGAATTTCTGGGTGAATTCGGGGCGGGGGTGGTAACCCAACAATCCACGCCTCTTACACCGTACTTGTGGCGAGGGGATTTATCCCCGTTGGGCTGCGAAGCAGCCCCTAATCCATGCAACTCATTTTTCCAGAAGTACCGAGCCCTCTGACTTCGGGGCTGCTGCGCAGCCCAACGGGGATAAATCCCCTCGCCACAAAGGCTCCCCCAACCATCCAGAGATCGCGGGGTTATTTAAGGTGGCGATAACTTTGCACGGCTGAGCCAAGCACCACTGCGCCCGCGACAATCGCCAGCCAGAACCCGCTGCGCGCGCCAAACGCATCGACCAGTGCGCCAGAACCCGCCGCACCAATCGCCACGCCGATACTCAACCCCGTCACCAGCCACGTCAGGCCTTCGGTCAACTTGGCCGGCGGCACGATGCGCTCAACCAGGGCCATCGCCACAATCAATGTCGGCGCGAAGAACAAACCAGCAACAAACACCGCCATGGCCAGCCCGACGATATTGCTCGCCAACAACAGCGGCAATGTCGTCACCGCCGTCGCCACGCCGCCGTACAAAAACAAGCGTGGCAGCGGCACTTTCGAGCGCATCGCACCAAACGCGATGCCGGCCATGCACGAGCCAATCGCGTATACCGACAAGACAATGCTCGCCGCCGCCGGCTGCCCCTGCTGCTGAGCAAACGCGACGCTGACCACATCGACCACGCCGACGATGATGCCCATGGCGATCATCAGCGCCAGCAACAATTGAATGTCGGTCGAGCGAATGATCGAACCCTGATGCTGCGACTCACGCGGATGCACCGCCGGTTCAGTGCTGCGCTGAGCCACGAATGCGGTCACACCAATCGCCAGCGCCAACAACGCCGCCAACGGCCCGGCCTCGGGGAAGACCGCGACGCACAGACCAACTGAAAGCGGCGGGCCGACGATAAAACACACCTCATCCAGCACCGACTCCAGCGCGTACGCCGTCTGCAATTGCGGCTGACCGCGATAGATCTCGGTCCAGCGCGCCCGCACCATCGCCGACATGCTCGGCATGCAACCGGCCAGCGCGGCAAACACAAACAGCGTCCAGACCGGCGCCTGCAACCGCGTGCACAGCAACAACAGCAAAAGCGCCCCGCCACCGATCAACGCCGACACCGGAAGAATCCGCCGCTGACCAAAACGGTCGACCAGCCGCGACACCTGCGGCGCGCAAAACGCCGTGGCCAAGGCAAACGTCGCCGCCACGCCACCGGCCAGCGCATAACCACCCTTCAACTGCGAAAGCATGGTGATCACGCCGATGCCCGTCATGGAAATCGGCATGCGCGCGATCATCCCGGCCAGGACAAAATTTCGTGCGCCGGGGGCGTTGAACAATTCGCGGTAGGGGTTTGCCATCGGTTACAGCCTCATCAAGGGCCGCCAAGTTGCCATAGGGTCAGGTGGCGTGGAAGTGGGGAATTGTTGGTGGAATGTGAAGGCTTTGCAGCTCATCCCGAGCGCCGTTGGCACCTCGACCATTCGTCGCAAAATCGTGCGCACCTGTCAGGTCTGACAGGTGCGCTTCTCGGGCAAAAAGCGCTTTTATAAACGCTGCTCAATGACAACGACTGATCGCTTTCACCGCCGAAGGAGTTCGCCATGAATCAGTCCACCAACACAGCTCAATCGCGCGCCGCCGTACCGCCCTTTGTTGTCCGCACACTTGTTTGCCCGCCCCCGACACGCATTGATGAAGCGCTGGGCCGGGACGTCAACAAGCGCCTGATGGCATGGATAAAGCGCATAGGTATCTTTGCCGGCAAACAGGAAAAAATTTGCGCGAGCGACTTTGGGCGCTACGCAATGTTGTGTCATGCAGACACCGATGATCCCGACAGATTGCTACTGGCAGCGCAATGTTTCGCGGCGTTGTTCGCGGTGGACGATCATTATTGCGACGATCAATCGTTGGGTGGCTGCCCCGAAAAAGTCGCCGAGAAGTTGTCATTTGCCGTCACCGGAATAGACCCGGTCTACTTGCCTCCCCCCTACAAAAAAGAACTGCTGCAACAGCAAAGGAACGATCCCGTGTTGAGAGGATTGCTCGCGTACATGAAGCGGGTTGCACATTTCTGCACGCCATCGCAGGTCGCCCGCGTGCGACAAATCACCATCGCCATGTTCGTCGCCATGGCGGCCGAGGGGCCATGGCGTCTCTACGGCACAAAGCCAACCATCGCCGAGTATCTGGCCAGCCGGCAGGTCAACAGCTTCTGGCCTTGTCAGGTGCTGATCGATCCCATCGGCGGCTATGAAGTGCCGGCCAATGTCTACGCCAAGCCAGAGATGCAGCGCATTTGTGCGCTGGCATCCTTGGTCACGACACTGCTCAACGACTTATATTCCGCTTACAAAGAACACCTCAACGAAACGGGCGATTTCAAACTGCCCTATCTGCTGGCGGCCAAACATGACTGCTCGCTGCAGGAAGCCATCGACAAAACTGCGGATATTCATGATGCGGTCATGCGCGAATACGTGGCGCTGGAACAACGGCTACTGAAAGACGCCGACCCTTTAGTGCGGCGTTACCTGACAGGTTTGACCACGTGGATTGCCGGCAATCAGGAATGGCATAAGCACAGCGCGCGGTATCATATTCAGGCGTGAGGAAGGTCAAAAGGATCGCAGATCTCCTGTAGGAGCTGCGGCACGCTGCGATCTTTTGATCTTGCCTCTGAACTCTCGGCGCCCCGGACCAGTCAGCTAAATAAGCCCTCACTCAAGGCGCGCCATCGCATGCACATCTCCCTCACCGGACAAGTAGCCCTGATCACCGGCGCCAGCTCCGGCATCGGCCACGCTGCCGCCAAAGCCCTCGCCGCTGCCGGTGCTGCGGTGGTCATCAATTACAACCGTCAATCAGAGCCCGCTGAAGCACTGGCCCGGCAGATCATCGCCGACGGCGGTCAGGCGCTGGCCATCGGTGCCGATGTTTCCAAGGAAGCCGACGTCGAACGACTATTCGCCCAAACCCTCGATGCCTTCGGCTCGCTGGACATTCTGATCGCCAACTCCGGGATGCAGAAAGACGCGCCGGCGGTGGATATGTCGCTGGACGACTGGAACGCAGTGATCAACGTCAACCTCACCGGGCAGTTCCTCTGCGCCCGCGCCGCGCTGCGGATTTTCAATCGTCAGGGCGTCCGCGAAGGCGTCTCCCGCGCCGCCGGCAAGATCATCCACATGAGTTCGGTGCACCAACGCATTCCTTGGGCCGGCCACGTCAATTACGCGGCGTCCAAGGGTGGCGTCGATCAGTTGATGCAAACCCTCGCGCAGGAAGTCAGCCATCAACGCATTCGCATCAACGGCATCGCGCCGGGGGCGATTCGCACGCCGATCAATGCCGCCGCGACCACCGGCGATGCTGAACAAGAGCTGCTTAAACTGATTCCTTACGGCCGTATCGGTGATGTCGAAGACGTCGCCAACGCGGTGGTTTTCCTCGCTTCCGACGCCTCCGATTACATCGTTGGCACCACCCTGTTTATCGATGGCGGCATGAGCCTCTATCCGGAGTTTCGCGGCAATGGCTGAGCATCACCTGGAACGACAAAGCCCCATCGACGCCCACGGCATCATCGGCGACATGCGCAGTGCAGCGCTGGTTAACGATCGCGGTAGCGTGGATTTTTTCTGCTGGCCGGAGTTCGACAGTCCGTCGATTTTCTGTTCATTGCTGGACACGCCGGAAGCAGGGATTTTCCAGATATCGCCGGACTTGCCCGATGCGCGTCGCGAACAGATCTACCTGCCCGACACCAATGTTTTGCAAACCCGCTGGCTGAGCGAACGTGCGGTGGTGGAAGTCACCGACCTGCTGCCGGTTGGCGACAGCGAGGATGATTTGCCGGTGCTTATCCGTCGGGTTCGTGTGGTCAGCGGCGAGGCGACTTTTCACGTGCGCTGTGCGGTGCGCCACGATTACGCGCGGGCCGACACGCATGCGCGGATGGATGAGCAAACGGTGATTTTCAGCGCCGAAGGTCAGCCGTCACTGCGCCTGGCTTCGGATCAAGCGCTGCAGATAGACGCCAATGCAGCGGTCGCTTCCTTCACCTTGAAGCAAGATCAAACCGCCGCATTCCTGCTCGGTGGCGAAGACGATCCACGCTTCGAGGAAGGCGCCGCGCAACTGTGCATGGAGCGCACGCTGAAGTTCTGGCGCGACTGGCTTGGCCAGTCGATCTATCGCGGACGCTGGCGAGAAATAGTCAACCGCTCGGCCCTCGCGCTCAAGCTGCTGACCTCGCGCAAACATGGCGCCATCCTCGCTGCTGCGACCTTCGGCCTGCCGGAAACACCGGGCGGCGAGCGCAATTGGGACTACCGCTACACGTGGATCCGTGATGCTTCGTTTACGGTCTACGCGTTCATGCGTCTGGGCTTTGTCGGCGAAGCCAACGCCTACATGGGCTGGCTGCGCGGACGGGTCAGCGATTGCCACGGGCAACCGATGAAACTCAACATTTTGTACGCCATCGATGGGCAACAGGAGTTGCCGGAAACCGAACTGGATCATCTGTCCGGGCACGGCGGCGCAAAACCGGTACGTATCGGCAATGGCGCTTACGACCAGATCCAGCTCGACATCTTTGGCGAGCTGATGGACGCGGTGTATCTGGTCAACAAGTACGGTGACGCGATTTCCCACGAAGGCTGGAAGCATGTGCGCGAAGTGGTCGATCAGGTCTGCGAAACCTGGCAGACCACCGATGTCGGCATCTGGGAAATGCGCGGCGAACAGCACCATTTTCTGCATTCACGATTGATGTGCTGGGTGGCGCTGGACCGGGCGATTCGTCTCGCCTCGAAACGCTCGCTGCCGGCACCGTTCGCGCAATGGGATCAGACCCGGCAGGCGATCTACGCCGACATCTGGGACAACTTCTGGGACGAAGAGCGCGGTCATTTTGTCCAGTACAAGGGCGGCACCGCGCTCGACGGCTCGATGCTGTTGATGCCGCTGGTGCGTTTCGTCAGTGCCAAGGATCCGCGCTGGTTGTCGACACTGGAGGCGATTGAAAAACATCTGGTGCGCGACGGCATGGTTTATCGCTATCGCAACGATGACGCCAATATTGATGGACTATCCGGCACCGAAGGCGCGTTTGCCGCGTGCTCATTCTGGTACGTCGAATGCCTCGCCCGTGCAGGGCAGGTGGAAAAGGCGCACTTGGAGTTCGAGCAATTGCTGAGATACGCCAATCCGTTGGGGCTGTACGCCGAAGAGTTCGACAGCCATGGGCGGCATTTGGGCAACACGCCGCAAGCGCTGACGCATCTGGCGTTGATCAGTGCGGCGAGTTTTCTGGATCGCAAGTTGAATGGGGAAAAGAGTGAGTGGCAGCCGTGATGTTCGACGGGGGCTGTAGGAAGTTCCCCCATGCTTGTAGGACTGAAACGCAAAAACTGATGTTTCACCAACCCCTGTGGCGAGGGGATTTATCCCCGATGGGCTGCAAAGCAGCCCCAAAACCTTCCAACTCATTCCCCCAGAAGTAACGAGTTTTCTGACTTTGGGGCTGCTGCGCAGCCCATCGGGGATAAATCCCCTCGCCACAAATTCGCATGGCTATGGACTACAGGAGCTCAACATCCGCCGCGTCATTCCTCCCCCACACCCCGCACTCACACCCTGAAATACCCTGTTGCCAGCCGTTACATCCCCCCCTACCATCAAACCCAACGGGCACAGCGGAGCTGTCCAACAAAACCCGAATTTCAAGGAACCGGAATGACCCAACACGTCCAGCGCCCCATCACCTCGCCGCTGCGCAGCGGCCTGACCCGCACCCAACTCTGGGAAGACGCCGACAAAGGCCTGATCAAATGCTGGGAAATCGGCCGCCAGCGCGCCACGCGCTTCCCCGACCTCGCCGACAAATGCCTCGCCAACGAACTCCCGGTACTCGGCTGGAAAGGAGGCGTCAGCCGCAGCCTGAAAAAACTCGAAAAATTCGGCTCACTGAAATACCTCGCGCAGTGGCAAGGCTTGCGTGGGGAGGATCTGGATATTGGCCTGGGTGAGGAACGCGCGCTGACGTGCTCGCGGACGAAGATGGTGGTGACGTTTACGCCGGATCGGACGAAGTATTTCAATCAGGTGGCGGAAGCAGAGGCTTAAGGAGAAGCATCGATGGTCGATTTACATCAGGAATTTCAAAACAGCCGTTTCTTTCACGAAGCGCGGATCGACAGGCGTTCGGCGGATGCGCTTGCAGGTATTGCTGCAGGGCTTGCCGCCGACGGCAAGATTAACCAGCAGGAAGCCGAGTTTCTAAAAATCTGGATCGAAACGCACTTGGTGCACCTGGAAGATCAGGTAGTCAATATTCTCTACAGGCGTCTTGAAGGCATGCTTAGCGATGGCGTGCTGGATGCCGACGAGTCTGTGGAATTGCTGGAGATACTTCACCAATTCGCCGGCCTGCCAGTGGACGCAGCACAAACCTTCAGCATGCCCAACAACCTGCCGCTCGATAATCCAGCCCCGTCGCTGGACTGTGCCGATCGCGTTTTTCTGTTTACCGGTGTTATGGCTTACGGGCCGCGCAAAGCGTGTGAATCATTGATCGTAGAACGCGGCGGACTGATTGGTGCAGGTGTCAGCAAGAAAATCCACTATCTGGTGATCGGCAGCATCGGCAATGAACAGTGGCTGCACAGCAGCTATGGGACGAAGATCAAAAAAGCCGTTGAGCTAAGAAACAGCGGCGTGCCGATCGCCATCATCAGTGAAGATCATTGGCAGAAGGTGCTGTTCGGATAACAGGAGCCCGGTATGAGTGGAAAAGCGATTCTGTTCTGCAAAACCGCCAGCCTGACCATTGCCTATGAGGTGCATGGCCCGGAAACCGGTGTGCCGGTGATCCTGCTTCACGGCTTCCCCTATTCCCCTCGCGCTTACGACGAGATCGCGCCGCTCCTCGCCGCTCAGGGTTACCGAGTCATCGTTCCGTACCTGCGCGGTTACGGGCCGACTCGCTTCAACGATGCAAAAACACTGCGCTCAGGCCAGCAAGCCGCACTCGCTCAGGATTTGCTGGATTTGATGGATGCACTCTCCATCGAACAAGCCACGCTCTGCGGTTATGACTGGGGTGGTCGCGCGGCATGCATCGTCGCGGCGTTATTTCCGGAACGGGTGCGCGGCCTGGTGACCGGTGATGGCTACAACCTGCAGGACATCCCGAACTCGATTCGACCGCTGGATCCCGAGACCGAACATCGGCTCTGGTATCAGTATTACTTCCACACGCCACGTGGCGTTGAGGGCCTGAAGCAAAATCGTCGGGAGTTTTGTGAATTGCTCTGGAAGCTGTGGTCACCGACCTGGTCGCGCAGCGCCGAGCGTTATCCTCTGAGTGCGCCAACCTTCGACAACCCTGATTTCGTTGACGTGGTGATCCACTCCTATCGCCATCGCTTTATGTATGTCGCGGGAGATTCGGCGCTTGAGTCGATGGAAGATTTGCTGACTCGACAACCGGCCATTAGCGTGCCGAGCATTTCTTTGTGCGGTGCCGACGACGGTGTCGGCCCTGCACCACAAGAGGATGAAGACGCGGAGCATTTCACTGGTTTTTATGAGCGGCGCGTGTTGTCCGGTGTCGGGCATAACATTCCCGAAGAAGCCCCCGAACAAACCCTCAAGGCATTACTGGATCTGTTGCAGCACTGACCGAAAACCGCTCGCGATAGGCTTGTGGCGTCACGCCGATGGCACGAAGGAAACTGCGGCGCAATGTCTCTTCACTGCCAAACCCGCAATTGGCGGCGATGCGTTTGACCGGCAAACCGGTGTCACTGAGCAATCGCCGCGCCGTCTCGACGCGGATCAATTCGATCGCCCGCGCCGGGGTCTGGCCGGTGTCGGCGCGGTAGTGGCGGACGAAGCTGCGTTCGCTCATCCCGGCTTGTTCGGCGAGGGTCGGGATGCCGAGGTCGCAGGTGAGGTTTTCCGCGATCCACGCGTGCAGTTCATCAAAACGATTGCCCTGATTTTGCAGCGACAAGGTCACGCTGAATTGCGACTGACCGCCCGGGCGTTTGAGGAACACCACCAGATGCCGGGCGACGTCCAGGGCGATGTCGCTGCCGAGATCTTCTTCGACCATCGCCAGTGCCAGGTCGATGCCGGCGGTGACACCGGCGGACGTCCAAACGGGGCCGTCGTTGATGAAGATCGGATTGGCCTCGACTTGCAGTTTCGGATGTTGCTGGGCCAATTGTTCACAACGAGTCCAGTGCGTAACCACGCGGCGACCATCCAGCCAGCCACTCGCCGCCAGCAGAAACGCGCCGGTACATACCGAGGCAACCCGCCGGCATTTCGCCGCATGCTCGCGCACCCAATCCACCAGCGGCACGTCTTCGGCGGCGGGATAAATGCCCCAGCCACCGGCGATGATCAACGTGTCGCTCGCCTCTTGCGGCAACGGTTCGGCCAACACCGCCAGCCCCGCCGACGACATCACCGCCCCGCCGCCACTGGCGATCACCGTTGGTGCATAGGGAATCGGCAAGCCGCGCTGGCGGGCGATGTCGTTGGCCGAGGCGAACACTTGCAGCGGCCCGGTGACGTCGAGGATCTGCATGTTGGCAAACGCGAGTACGTGAATGGCTTTGGGCATTTGGCGTAATTCGTGGGGTTATTGGCGTATGCGCCAGAACCTACGCGCCTACAGTGAAGCCGTCCACCCCTTTTCATGGAGCAAGAACGATGACGCTGCAGATCGGTTTTCTGTTGTTTCCGCAGGTTCAGCAACTCGACCTGACCGGGCCTTATGACGTGCTCGCTTCGCTGCCGGACGTGCAGGTGCATCTGATCTGGAAGGATCTGATGCCCGTCACCGCCAGCACCGGTTTGCTGCTGAAACCGACCACGACGTTTGAAGATTGCCCGGATCTGGATGTGATTTGTGTGCCGGGGGGTGGCGGTGTCGGCGTGTTGATGGAGGATGAAGCGACGCTGGAGTTCATCAAGCGTCAGGCTGCTCAGGCGAAATACGTCACGTCGGTGTGCACCGGGTCGCTGGTGCTGGGGGCGGCGGGATTGTTGAAGGGTAAACGCGCGACCACGCACTGGGCGTATCACGATCTGCTGCCGACGCTGGGGGCGATTGCGGTGAAGGATCGCGTGGTGCGTGACGGCAACCTGTTTACCGGTGGCGGGATTACGGCGGGGATTGATTTTGCCTTGGTGTTGGCGGCCGAATTGGTGGGTGCGGATACCGCGCAACTGGTGCAGTTGCAGCTGGAATATGCGCCGGCGCCGCCGTTTAACTCTGGCAGCCCGGAGACGGCACCGAGCGCTGTCGTCGATGAGGCCCGCCTGCGCGCAGCGCCTTCGTTGAAGTTACGCACGGAAATTACCGAACGTGCGGCGGCGAAACTCAACCTGCACTGATCCCCAACCCTACACAAATCCCTGTAGGAGCTGCCGAAGGCTGCGATCTTTTGATCTTGGCTTTTCAAGATAAAGATCAAAAGATCGCAGCCTTCGGCAGCTCCTACATGTTGTGTGTGCCGAGTATCTGTCCCGGTTTGCCGCCACACTTCACTTGTCCCCACGCCCTCGCCCGTGTAGAAAGCCCTTCCACAAAATGTGCACAGGGACTTTCGATGAAGGCTTTGCCATGGCTCTATCTGGCCCTTCTCAGCCTCGGTTACGGTTTGGCACTGAGCCACGGCCAACTCGGCTGGCTGGCGTTGATCTCGGTTGGGCTGCTGTTGTTCGCGGGCTTTGCCGTGCGCCAGCAACAGGTGCCGGTCGGGCGGTTTCTCGGCCACGGTCTGTTCATCGTGCTGGCGTTAGCGCTGGCGCTGCACTGGTTGCCGGGCTTCTCCAGCGCTCGGGTTATCGATCCGCAACGCTTCACCGATGACGCCGTGCCATTCGCGATGTACCTCAATCTCGACAAACCGTTGATTGGCTTCTGGCTGTTGCTGGTCTGCCCATGGATTGTCGCGCGGCGTTCGTTGCGACTGACGGTCTACGCCACCGTCGTCGCCCTGACCTTGAGCGTGATCCTCGCCCTCGGCGGCGCGGTATTGCTCGGCGTGATCGCGTGGGCGCCGAAGTGGCCCGATCAGGCCTGGCTATGGGTGCTGAACAATCTGCTGCTGGTGACGCTGGTCGAGGAAGCGCTGTTTCGCGGCTATATACAGGGCGGTCTCAGCCGTCGTTTGAAAAACCTGCCGTACGGCGAAAACCTCGCCCTACTGCTCGCCTCGTTGATTTTCGGCCTGGTGCATCTGGGTGCCGGTTGGCAGTGGGTGTTGCTCGCGAGTCTGGCCGGTGTCGGTTATGGCCTTGCCTACCGTTTCGGCGGACTGGGCGCGGCGATTGCCACGCATTTCGGCCTGAATCTGCTGCACTTCGCGCTGTTTACCTATCCGATGCTCGCCGGTTGAAGCAATGGCCGTTTTGCGACGCCATTCTTGAATCTGAAAAATAATTTCAATAAAACGCCGCGACCGCCGACAACCTTTCAAAGCCTTGCGGATTGAAAAACCATGCGTAATAACCAGCCCATCACACAACGCGAACGGACGTTCCCGGCTCAGCAGCGGTTGATTTCCACAACCGACGCCAAGGGCGTGATCACCTACTGCAACGACGCTTTCGTTGAAATCAGCGGGTTTTCGCGTGAAGAACTGATCCGCGCGCCGCACAACCTGGTTCGTCACCCCGACGTCCCGGCGGCGGTGTTTTCGCACATGTGGGGCACATTGAAACAAGGCTTGCCATGGATGGGCATTGTCAAGAATCGCTGCAAGACCGGTGACCATTACTGGGTTAACGCCTACGTAACACCGGTGTTCGACGGCAATCAGGTGGTCGGTTACGAGTCGGTGCGGATCAAACCCACCGCCGAACAGATCCGCCGCGCCGAAGCGCTCTATCAACGCATCAACCAAGGCAAGTCGGCGATTCCTTCCAGCGATAAATGGCTACCGGTGCTGCAAGACTGGTTGCCGTTCATTCTGGTCAGCCAACTGAGCTTCGTGATCGGCGCGACCCTCAATTCGCACTGGGGCTTCGCCCTCGCCGCCGGTTTGTCGGTGCCGCTGGGCCTGATGGGCCTGCAATGGCAGCAACGCGGGCTGAAACGCCTGCTGCGTCTGGCCGAACAGACCACCTCCGACCCGCTGATCGCACAGATGTACACCGACAGCCGTGGCGCGCAGGCGCGTCTGGAAATGTCGATCCTCAGCCAGGAAGCACGCCTGAAAACCTGCCTGACCCGCTTGCAGGACACCGCCGAACACCTGACCGATCAGGCCAGGCAATCCGACGTCCTCGCGCACAACAGCTCCAGCGGTCTGGAACGTCAACGCGTGGAAACCGAACAGGTCGCCACCGCCGTCAACCAGATGGCCGCGACCACGCAAGAAGTCGCGAGCCACGTGCAGCGCACGGCTGACGCGACGCAGGAAGCCAATCGCCTGACCGGTCGCGGTCGTGACATCGCTGGCGAAACCCGCGAAGCCATTCAGCGCTTGTCCGTCGTCGTCGGCGAGACCGGCCTGACCGTCACTCAACTGGCCAAGGACAGCGACGAAATCGGCGGCGTGGTTGATGTGATCAAAGGCATCGCCGATCAGACCAACCTGCTGGCGCTCAACGCCGCGATTGAAGCCGCACGTGCCGGCGAGATGGGCCGTGGTTTTGCCGTGGTGGCTGACGAAGTTCGCCAGTTGGCGCAACGCACCAGCGAATCGACCGGGCAGATTCACGCTCTGATCGCCAAGTTGCAGCAGACGGCTTCGAGTGCCGTGCAGACCATGGAAGCCGGGCATCGTCAGGCTGAAGAAGGTGTGGCGCGGGTACTGGAAGCGGATCAGGCATTGGTCGGGATCAGTGAAGCGGTGGCCAACATCACCGACATGACCACGCAGATTGCAGCGGCGACGGAAGAGCAAAGTGCGGTGGCTGAGGAGATTAGCCGCAACATCAGCAATATTTCGGAACTGGCGGATCAGACGTCGGAACAGGCGCACAACTCGGCGTTGCTGAGTGAAGAGCTGACGAAGACGGCGAATACGCAGTACTCGTTGGTGGAGCGGTTTAACCGCTAAAAGCAAAAGATCGCAGCCTGCGGCAACTCCTACAGGGATCGATGTAGGAGTTGCCGCAGGCTGCGATCTTTAGATCTTCAAAGCCCGGACAAGCGAAAGCTTTCCGGGCTTTTTATTGCCTAAGTGAAATCAATGAAACTGGCAGGCCTGATCGCGAACAGGCTCACTCCTACATTGAAGCTGCGGTGATCACAGCTTTTGCGCCCGATTACGCCCCCGCTGTAGGAGTGAGCCTGCTCGCGATCAGGCCTGAACTGTTGGTGCCTATTCCTTGGGCACCACGTTATCCAGTGCCTGATTGACCGCCAACTCCCCCAGCATCACAACCTGCGCAATGCCCAACAGCGTATTGCGGCTGGGGCCTTCCAACATCCCGGCGAAGTCACCGAGCATGACCGTGGCCGAGGCCAATGACTCACAGGCATTCGCCAATAAGGATTCAGTGTCGGTTTGCGGATTGACCATGAACATGCTGCTGGGACTATAAGGCGTGGCCATGATCTGCGTGGGTGCGAGGTAATGGTCGAGGGCGCGTTCGGCGGCGGCGTGGAGCTTCTTTGAATCGAATGATTCGTACGGTGAAGCCGGATCTGTGACCAGCGGTTTTGTGGTTTCGGACATAAGCTGAAACTCCTCGAAGCACTGCGAAAAAATGACACCGTATCAGGCCGCCTTCGCGAGCAAGCTCAGCTCCTACAAAATCAAGATCAAAAGATCGCAGCCTTCGGCAGCTCCTACATGGAATTCGCGGCGCAGCCGCCCCACTCAACAGGATGAGCGTTAGCTCGGCTGCTGCTGTTGATTTTGATTTTGATTTGGATCTTGATCCACAAGCGACGTCGGAAGGCTGAGTGGAGGGATTCATCCGGGGGTGGGAGCGCAGCGACCGTTTGGCGCAGCCAAACACATCGAGAGGAGGTGCAGCGCAGCAAACCGGAGGCGATGCGCCCGGATGGATCCCGCAGCGAAGGAACCCCGAGCCCCAGCGAGCGGGCCGAACGTAGGAGCAAGCGTTTTTTGCTTACTTTTTTAGGCGCTTGTAAAAAAGTGAGTCGCCGTAAGGGCGAAACCGTAAGTGGCCGTTACCGCAGCAATGGATATGTACTCAAAAAATATGTAGCAGCTGATATCCATCCCCCTCACCCCAGCCCTCTCCCCCAAGGGGGCGAGGGGGAAAGGGAGCAGATCTTCATGCAGTTCAAAATCTCAGCCCGGCTCGGTCACTTGCTGAGAAACTCGGATACTTTCTGCGCAGCACTGGCCAAATGCTGTTCATGCGTAAAACCTGAAGCCTTGAGCGGTTTCAAATCATGATCCCCGGCCACCAGCCAACACACCTTGATACTCGGCGATAACGCATACGCCTCCACGGCTTCACGATTGCCAAGCGCATCCCGCTCCCCCTGCACAATCAACGTCCGCGTCCGCAAAGAAGCCAAATGCTCAACCCGAGGCTTCTCCGGCTTCCCCACCGCATAAAACGGATACCCCAGACACACCAACGCATCCACGCCCAATTCGTCAGCCAAAAGACTCGCCATCCGCCCCCCCATCGACTTCCCGCCAATCGCCAAAACCCCAGTGACATGACGTCGCACTACAGCAAACACCTCACGCCAGCACTCCAACAGCTTCGGCGCCGGATTGGGCGGACGTTTACCACCGTCAACGCGCCGTTGCGCCATATACGGAAACTCAAACCGCAACACGTTAATCCCAAGAGCAGCAAGGCGCCCAGCCATGTCGTTCATCCAGTCGCTGTCCATCGGCGCACCAGCACCGTGAGCCAGGATCAACGTCGCCGCAGCTTCCCCATGAGCAGCATCCCAAAGCCACCCATGATCACGCACGCACTGCGCCCATTGATCCCCGTCAATACTGGCCTTGTGCTGTTTGTCCATGCTTGCCTCGCTTTTAGTCTGCCTATAACTCCAGACGAAGGATTCGCCGCGTCTTTTGCGCGGGCTCACTTCGGCTGAACCGTGGATGGGGAACCATGAACACTTCTATCAGTACCGCCT
This sequence comes from Pseudomonas sp. 18058, assembly GCF_902706155.1. Lineage (NCBI taxonomy): Bacteria > Pseudomonadati > Pseudomonadota > Gammaproteobacteria > Pseudomonadales > Pseudomonadaceae > Pseudomonas > Pseudomonas sp. 18058. The sequence continues at coordinate 52,902 of NZ_CACSJY010000022.1, read as the reverse complement.
ACAACTACAAGGTGGTCCGCCAATTCGCCATTATGACGGTGGTGTGGGGCATCGTCGGCATGGGGCTCGGGGTTTTTCTCGCGGCCCAATTGGTCTGGCCCGAACTCAACTTCAATTTGCCTTGGACCAGTTTTGGCCGCCTGCGCCCGCTGCACACTAACGCGGTGATCTTCGCGTTCGGCGGCTGCGCACTCTTCGCCAGTTCGTTTTACTCGGTGCAACGCACCTGCCAGACCCAATTGTTCGCGCCAAAAATTGCCGCGTTCTGCTTCTGGGGCTGGCAATTGGTGATCCTGTTGGCGGCCATCAGCCTGCCACTGGGTTACACCAGCTCCAAGGAATACGCCGAGCTGGAATGGCCGATCGACATTCTGATCACCATTGTCTGGGTCGCCTACGCCATCGTGTTCTTCGGCACGATCATGCAGCGCAAAACCAAACACATCTACGTGGGCAACTGGTTCTTCGGCGCGTTCATCATCACCGTGGCGATTCTGCACATCGTCAACAACCTTGAGTTGCCGGTGAGTTTCACCAAGTCCTACTCGGTGTACGCCGGTGCAACCGACGCGATGGTGCAATGGTGGTACGGGCACAACGCCGTAGGCTTTTTCCTCACCGCCGGTTTCCTCGGGATGATGTACTACTTCGTGCCGAAACAGGCCGAGCGTCCGGTGTACTCGTATCGTCTGTCGATCGTGCACTTCTGGGCACTGATCACCCTGTACATCTGGGCCGGCCCGCACCACTTGCACTACACCGCGCTGCCGGACTGGGCACAGTCGCTGGGCATGGTGATGTCGCTGATTCTGCTGGCACCGAGCTGGGGCGGCATGATCAACGGCATGATGACCCTCTCGGGCGCCTGGCATAAGTTGCGCAGCGATCCGATCCTGCGCTTCCTCGTGGTCTCGCTGGCGTTCTACGGCATGTCGACCTTCGAAGGTCCGATGATGGCCATCAAAACGGTCAACGCCCTCTCCCACTACACCGACTGGACCATCGGCCACGTCCACGCCGGCGCGCTCGGTTGGGTAGCGATGATTTCCATCGGCGCGCTGTACCACATGATCCCGAAAATCTTCGGCAAAGCGCAGATGCACAGCATCGGCCTGATCAACGCGCACTTCTGGCTCGCGACCATCGGCACCGTGCTGTACATCGCCTCGATGTGGGTCAACGGCATCGCGCAAGGCCTGATGTGGCGCGCCATCAACGAGGACGGCACGCTGACCTACTCCTTCGTCGAAACCCTGGTGGCCAGCCACCCTGGCTTCATCGTGCGGCTGATTGGCGGGGCGATCTTCCTCAGCGGCATGTTCCTGATGGCTTACAACACCTGGCGCACCGTGCGGGCCTCGCAGCCTGCTGACGTCGTCGCTGCCGCGCAGATGGCCTGAGGAGTCCGCCATGAAACACGAAACGATTGAAAAGAACGTCGGCCTGCTGATGTTGCTCATGGTGCTTGCCGTGAGCATCGGCGGCCTGACCCAGATCGTCCCGCTGTTCTTCCAGGACGTCACCAATAAACCGGTCGAAGGCATGAAGCCTTACACCGCGCTGCAACTGGAAGGCCGCGACATCTATATCCGTGAAGGTTGCGTCGGCTGCCACTCGCAGATGATCCGCCCGTTCCGCGCCGAAACCGAACGTTACGGACACTACTCGGTGGCCGGTGAAAGCGTCTGGGATCACCCGTTCCTGTGGGGCTCGAAACGTACCGGGCCGGATCTGGCCCGGGTCGGCGCGCGCTACTCGGATGACTGGCACCGTGCGCACTTGTACAACCCGCGCAACGTCGTACCGGAATCGAAAATGCCGGCCTACCCATGGCTGGTCACGCAAGCGGTCGACAGCAGCCACACCGAAACCAAGATCAAAGTCATGCGCACCCTCGGCGTGCCGTACACCGACGATGACATCGCCGGCGCGGTGGCCAGCCTCAAGGGCAAGACCGAAATGGACGCGCTCGTCGCCTACCTGCAAGTGCTTGGCACTGCGATCAAGAGCAAGAGGTGAGCACGATGGTCTTTGAAATGAGCGCAGGGCTGATCCGTGGTTTAGGCACCGTTGTCGTGTTTGTAGCGTTCGTCGGTTTGACCTTGTGGGTGTTCAACCGCAAGCGCACCCCGGAGTTCGCCGAAGCACGTCTGCTGCCGTTCGCCGACGAGCCACAGCCCGAAACGACCCCAGCATTTGAAACAACCCAAGCACCTGAACCAAGGAGTACCCGGCCATGACCACCTTCTGGAGTACGTGGATCTGCGTACTGACCATCGGCAGCCTGATCGGTCTGACGTGGTTGCTGATCGGCACCCGCCGGGGCGAGACCAAGGGCAGCGTCGACCAGACCATGGGCCACAGCTTCGACGGCATCGAGGAGTACGACAACCCGCTGCCGCAGTGGTGGTTCATGCTCTTCGCCGGCACGCTGGTATTTGCCGTGGGCTATTTGATTCTGTATCCGGGTCTGGGCAACTGGAAAGGCATCCTCCCGGGATACGAGGACGGCTGGACCGGTGTTCACGAGTGGGAAAAGGAAATGAGCAAGGCTGACGCCAAGTTCGGGCCGATCTTCGCCAGGTTCGCCGCCATGCCGGTGGAAGAAGTGGCGAAGGATCCGCAGGCGCTGAAAATGGGTGGCCGCCTCTTCGCTTCCAACTGCTCGGTGTGCCACGGCTCGGACGCCAAAGGCGCGTTCGGCTTCCCTAACCTCGCCGACAGCGACTGGCGTTGGGGCGGCGACGCCGAGACCATCAAGACCACCATCATGGGTGGCCGGGTCGCGGCGATGCCGGCGTGGGGCGAAGTGTTGGGCGAGGCCGGGGTGAAGAACGTGGCCGCGTATGTGCGTCATGATCTGGCCAAGTTGCCGTTGCCCGCCGACAGCAAGGCTGACCTGCAAGCGGGCCAGCAGGCGTTCAGCACCACCTGCGTAGCCTGTCATGGGGCAACCGGCCAAGGCACCGAAGCCATGGGCGCGCCGAATCTGACGCACCCGGCCGGGTTTATCTATGGCACCAGCCTGACCCAACTCGAGCAGACCATTCGCCATGGTCGTCAGGGTCACATGCCGGCGCAAAACGAGCTGCTGGGCAACGATAAAGTGCAATTGCTGGCGGCTTATGTGTACAGCCTCAGCCACATATTGAATACAGAAAAACTGATTACTGAAGACAACCAGAAGTAAGCATTGCGTACACTTCTGCCGCACGATTCTCCGTGCGGCAGTTTCCCACCCCTTTGCGACGCATTGTCGCACCCCTTAACAGCCTCGCCTTTCGGTTCCCCGAATTCGGGTCTAAGCTTGCTCGATGCGGACTGGCTCATGCCGGTTGCAGGTCGATCCTGAGCGTTGTGTTCGATGAATTGGCTGACAGATTCGCCGCAAAGGCCAGTAGATACCGGCTGTCGCGCCGATTGCCATTCGTCACCCAAACCGGTCGTTTGAACACACCTCGTTACAAGCGACCTGAACCCCTCGCTTTTTTCATCCGCAGCGACTTTTTTTTCCAGGGCATTTTTGTCCTTACGCGGCGCATGGAAAGGCCGCAGAATCAGCGTTGGAAAGCATTGACCCAGGTCATGGCGCGTTGCAATGACCCCCTGCTCTCTGCATACTTGCGGCCGATTTTAATCCTAATAAAACACCCAAACCGTGGAACCTTAGAATGAGCACAGCAATCAGTCCGACTGCTTATAACTATAAGGTAGTCCGCCAGTTCGCCATCATGACGGTGGTCTGGGGGATCCTTGGCATGGGGCTCGGTGTCTTCATCGCCTCGCAACTGGTTTGGCCGGAGTTGAACTTCGGTCTGCCGTGGACGAGCTTTGGACGCCTGCGCCCGTTGCACACAAACCTGGTGATTTTCGCCTTCGGTGGTTGTGCACTGTTTGCCACTTCCTACTATGTCGTGCAGCGAACCTGCCAGACGCGACTGATTTCCGACAGCCTCGCGGCCTTCACCTTCTGGGGATGGCAAGCGGTCATTGTCGGCGCGATCATTACCTTGCCGCTGGGTTACACCACCACCAAGGAATACGCGGAACTGGAATGGCCGATCGCCATTTTGCTGGCCATTGTCTGGGTCACCTACGGTCTGGTGTTCTTCGGCACCATCACCAAGCGCAAAACCAAGCACATCTATGTGGGTAACTGGTTCTACGGCGCGTTCATCGTCGTCACGGCGATGCTGCACATCGTCAACCACGCGTCCCTGCCGGTGAACCTGTTCAAGTCCTACTCCGCCTACTCCGGCGCGACCGATGCGATGATCCAGTGGTGGTACGGCCACAACGCCGTAGGTTTCTTCCTGACCACCGGTTTCCTCGGGATGATGTACTACTTCGTGCCGAAACAGGCCGAACGTCCGATCTACTCGTATCGTCTGTCGATCGTGCACTTCTGGGCACTGATCACCCTGTACATCTGGGCGGGCCCGCACCACCTGCACTACACCGCACTGCCGGACTGGGCACAATCGCTGGGCATGGCGATGTCGATCATCCTGCTGGCACCTAGCTGGGGCGGCATGATCAACGGCATGATGACCCTCTCGGGCGCCTGGCATAAGCTGCGCACCGACCCGATCCTGCGCTTCCTCGTGGTCTCGCTGGCGTTCTACGGCATGTCGACCTTTGAAGGTCCGATGATGGCGATCAAGACCGTCAACTCGCTCTCGCACTACACCGACTGGACCATCGGCCACGTACACGCCGGCGCTTTGGGATGGGTGGCGATGATCTCGATCGGCGCGATCTACCACATGATCCCGAAACTGTTCGGTCGCGCGCAGATGCACAGTGTCGGCCTGATCAACGCGCACTTCTGGCTCGCGACCATCGGCACCGTGCTGTACATCGCTTCGATGTGGGTCAACGGCATCACTCAGGGCCTGATGTGGCGTGCAATCAACGATGACGGCACCCTCACCTACTCGTTCGTTGAAGCGCTGCAAGCCAGCCACCCGGGTTACATCGTGCGTGCCTTGGGCGGTGCTTTCTTCGCCAGTGGCATGTTCTTGATGGCTTACAACGTATGGCGCACCGTGCGCGCCTCGAACGCTGTTGAAGCTGAAGCCGCCGCCCAGATCGCTGTCGTTGGAGCTCACTGATGAAGCATGAAGCTGTCGAGAAGAATATTGGCCTGCTGGCCTTCTTCATGGTCATCGCCGTCAGCATCGGTGGCCTGACTCAAATCGTTCCGCTGTTTTTCCAGGACGTCACCAACAAGCCGGTCGAAGGCATGAAGCCACGCCCCGCCCTTGAACTGGAAGGCCGCGACGTCTACATCGCCAACGGCTGTGTCGGCTGCCACTCGCAGATGATCCGTCCGTTCCGCGCTGAAACCGAACGCTATGGCCACTACTCGGTGGCCGGTGAAAGCGTCTGGGATCACCCGTTCCTGTGGGGTTCCAAACGTACCGGCCCGGATCTGGCCCGTGTCGGCGCGCGTTACTCAGATGACTGGCACCGCGCGCACTTGTACAACCCGCGCAACGTGGTGCCTGAGTCGAAAATGCCGGCGTACCCGTTCCTCGTGGAAAACAAGCTCGACGGCAAGGAGACGGCCAAGAAAATGGAAGTATTGCGCACGCTCGGCGTTCCTTACACCGACGAAGACATCGCCGGTGCTCAGGATGCCGTGAAGGGCAAAACCGAAATGGACGCGCTGGTGGCCTATCTGCAAGGCCTGGGCACCATCATCAAAAGCAAACGGTGATTTAGATGGATATCGGGATGATTCGTGGCCTGGGCACCGTTGTTGTGATGGTGGCCTTCATCGGTCTGGCGCTGTGGGTGTTCAGCCCCAAGCGCAAGTCGGAGTTTGAAGACGCGACCTTGCTGCCTTTCGCGGATGATCCCGAAGCCATCAAGCACGTCGAGCAAGCTTCTAGGAGTAACAAAGAATGACTACATTCTGGAGTCTGTACGTCACAGTCCTCAGTCTCGGTACGATCTTTTCCCTGACCTGGCTGCTGCTGTCGACCCGCAAGGGCCAGCGCAGTGAACAGACGGAAGAGACGGTCGGGCACTCCTTCGACGGGATCGAGGAGTACGACAACCCGCTGCCAAAATGGTGGTTCATGCTGTTCGTCGGCACCATCATTTTTGCCTTGGGTTACCTGGTGCTGTATCCGGGTCTGGGCAACTGGAAAGGCCTGCTGCCGGGGTACAACTACCTCGATAACGACAAGCAGACCGCGTTCGCCAACGGCCAGACCGGCTGGACCGGCGTGCACGAGTGGGAAAAGGAAATGGCCCGTTCGGACGCCAAGTTCGGTCCGATCTTCGCCAAGTTCGCCGCCATGCCGATCGAAGAAGTCGCCAAGGATCCGCAAGCACTGAAAATGGGGGGCCGTTTATTCGCCTCCAACTGCTCGGTGTGCCACGGTTCCGACGCCAAGGGCGCTTACGGTTTCCCGAACCTGACCGACGCCGACTGGCGCTGGGGCGGCGAACCGGAAACCATCAAGACCACCATCATGGGCGGTCGCCACGCGGTGATGCCGGCCTGGGCTGAAGTGATCGGCGAGCAAGGCGTTGCTGACGTTGCCGCGTTCGTGGTGAGCAACCTCGATGGTCGCAAGCTGCCGGAAGGCACCAAAGCGGATGTCGCCAACGGCCAGAAACTGTTCGCCGGCAACTGCGTGGCGTGCCACGGCCCGGAAGGCAAAGGTACGCCAGCGATGGGCGCACCTAACCTGACTCACCCGGCCGCGTTCATCTACGGTTCGAGCTTCGCGCAATTGCAGCAGACCATCCGTTACGGCCGTCAGGGCCAGATGCCTGCGCAGGAACAGCTGCAAGGGAACGACAAGGTTCACTTGCTGGCCGCGTACGTTTACAGCTTGTCCCACGGTGAAAAAGCCCCGGAAGCGAACGCCGAGTAAGGCTTACGCTTGAAACAAAAAACGGCCCCGCCAACTCACATTGGCGGGGCCGTTTTGTTTGCTCCTTTCGGTGTTCGACCAATGGTGACGCTCTTCTGCAATTGAAGGTTGTCGGATCTCCAAGTCGGTAGTAACGTTTCTACAAAATCTTTCGGGAGAGGTCCTCATGATGGCCATCACCACCATTTCCAGCCGTGAATTCAATCAGGACACAAGCGGTGCCAAAAAAGCCGCGCTTCAGGGGCCGGTAATCATCACCGACCGAGGCAAACCTGCTCACGTGCTGCTAAGCATTGAGGAGTACGAAAAACTGACCGGCACTAACGCAAGCATTGTCGATCTCCTGGTCATGCCCGAAGCGGCCGATATCGAGTTCGAAGCCGAGCGTGCCGTGATCACTCACCGCCCTGTGGATCTGTCCTGAATGTATTTACTCGATACCAATGTGATTTCCGAACTGCGCAAACCCAAGGCCGATAAAAACGTGGTGGCCTGGGCCAATACCGTTATTGCCCCACGCCTGTTTATTTCAGCCATTACCTTGAAAGAACTGGAAACCGGCGTCCTGCGCATGGAGCGTCGCGATCCGGTACAGGGCAAGGTTTTGCGCACCTGGCTCAAGCGTCACGTCATGCCGGCGTTCGATGCGCGGATCCTGCCGGTGGATGCCGCCGTTGCCCTGCGCTGCGCCAGCCTGCACGTGCCGGACAGTGCCAATGAAAGCGACGCACTGATTGCCGCCACGGCATTGGTGCACGGGCTGACGGTAGTGACGCGCAATGTGGCTGATTTTGCTTCCAGCGGTGTGGCGTTGATCAATCCATGGGAATGAGTGACTGGCCGGTTGCCTGCTCATATTTGGCAATTGAAATTCGATGGGCACATTCGCCGACAAGCGATAACGTCTGGACTCAACTGCAATGACGCAGTTAGTACCGCAAAAAATTCAGACAAGGATGCTGAGCAATGACCCAACAAGACGAAACCCTGAACACCGAACCATCGATCCCGGAAGGTGCACCCACACAACTGAATGACTCGGCGGGCACGACTGATAACCTGAACAGACAAAAGCGTTCCGTCGATAACGAAAGCGCTGCTGATAGAAAGCGCGGCAGTGGTGGCCTCGACAGCCTCGGCGGTGGCCGACTGCCTTGATCGGTGAGTGAAAACAGGGCAGTGCCTGCACTGCCCTCCTCAGCTGTCACGATACCGGCAACAGCCATCGTCTATAGTCAATTGACCTGCATCATGCTTTGCTGCAATCGCTACACCATTCACGCTCTTCCCCCAACGCGACCAAAGGTCGCACCCTTGAGCTAGAGAGACAGGCGTATCATTGCGCCACTGCAATACCCCCTTTTGACCGCGGTTGGCACGTATCGACCGAGGCATTTTTCCACTGCCGTGGGATGCAATGATGAGCAACCAGATTCCGGTACACGACGTCACACCACCGAGCAAAAACGCGAGCAACAGCGTTGACCTTTACGCCTCACGAGAAAAAATCTACACCCGCGCTTTCACTGGCCTGTTTCGCAACCTGCGGATGATGGGCGGCGCCGCACTGTTTCTGCTGTATTTCGGTACGGTCTGGCTGAATTGGGGCGGCCATCAGGCGGTGTGGTGGAACTTGCCCGAGCGCAAATTCTTCATCTTCGGCGCCACCTTCTGGCCACAGGATTTCATTCTGCTGTCCGGCCTGTTGATCATCGCCGCGTTCGGCCTGTTCTTCATCACCGTGTACGCCGGTCGCGTCTGGTGCGGTTATACCTGTCCGCAAAGCGTGTGGACGTGGATTTTCATGTGGTGCGAGAAGGTCACCGAAGGCGACCGCAACCAGCGCATCAAACTCGACAAGGCGCCGATGAGCGCCAACAAACTGCTGCGCAAAGCCGCGAAACATGCGATGTGGCTGCTGATTGGTTTTGTCACCGGCATGACCTTTGTCGGTTACTTCTCGCCAATCCGCGAACTGGTTTTTGAATTCTTCACCGGCCAGGCCGATGGCTGGTCGTACTTCTGGGTCGGTTTCTTCACCCTCGCCACCTACGGCAACGCCGGTTGGTTGCGCGAGCAAGTGTGCATCTACATGTGTCCGTATGCGCGCTTCCAGAGCGTGATGTTCGATAAAGACACGCTGATTGTTTCCTACGATCCGCGCCGGGGTGAAAGCCGTGGCCCGCGCAAAAAAGGCATCGACTACAAGGCGCAGGGCCTCGGTGATTGCATCGACTGCACCATGTGCGTTCAGGTCTGCCCGACCGGCATCGACATTCGCGACGGTCTGCAGATCGAGTGCATCGGTTGCGCCGCGTGCATCGACGCCTGCGACAGCATCATGGACAAGATGAATTATCCGCGCGGCCTCATCAGTTACACCACCGAGCACAACCTGTCCGGGCAGAAAACCCATAAACTGCGACCGCGCCTGATCGGCTATGCCGTGGTGTTGCTGGCGATGATCAGCCTGTTGGTGACCGCGTTCTTCATGCGCTCGCTGGTTGGTTTCGACGTCAGCAAGGATCGCGTGCTGTACCGCGAAAACGCTGAAGGCCGGATCGAAAACGTCTACAGCCTGAAGATCATGAACAAGGATCAGCGCGACCACACCTATGTGCTGGAAGCCAGCGGTCTGCCGGATCTGCGCCTGCAAGGCAAACGCGAGATCAAGGTGCCGGCCGGGGAAATTTTCAGCATGCCGGTCGAACTGTCGAGCGCCCCCGAACAACTGCCATCGAGCACCAACGAGGTGAAATTCATCCTCAAGGATGCCGATGACAACAGCGTCCACGTTGAAGCCAAGAGCCGATTCATCGGCCCACAAATCCGTTGAGAGAACTGAACATGCCCGCAGCAAACGCCGCAAGCCCTTGGTACAAGCACCTCTGGCCATGGATCATCATCGGGATTCTGGCCTGCTCGGTGACCCTGACCTTGTCCATGGTGACCATCGCGGTAAACAACCCGGACAACCTGGTGAACGACAACTACTACGAGGCCGGCAAAGGCATCAACCGTTCGCTGGATCGTGAGTTGCTCGCGCAGAACCTGAAGATGCGCGCCAACGTGCATCTGGATGGCGTCACGGGTGAAGTTGATCTGCGTTTGAGCGGTGACAGTCAGCCGAAGACATTGGAACTGAACCTGATCTCGCCGACCCAGCCGGAGAAGGATCGCAAGATCGTCCTGACTCGCAGCGAATCTGAAACCGGCCGTTACCTCGGACAACTGAACGACAAGGTTGAAGGGCGTCGTTTTGTTGAGTTGCTCGGTACTCAGGATGACCATATCTGGCGCATGTTCGAAGAAGAACTGGTCAGCCACGACAAGGATCTGCTGCTGGGTGATGAACCCCTCCAGGGCGCCGAAGACCTGAAAAAATAAACAACTCCTGTGCCTGATCGTTCCCACGCTCTGCGTGGGAACGCAGCCAAGGACGCTCCGCGTCCCAGCCGAAGCGGACGCGGAGCGTCCGGGGAGGTATTCCCACGCGGAGCGTGGGAACGATCATCGGAACAAGTGCCATGACCAGCCCACTCCCCTGCTACCACTGCGCCCTGCCCGTTCCGTCGGGCAGCCGCTTCACCGCTGTCGTACTCGGGGAATCCCGCGAATTCTGCTGCCCGGGCTGCCAGGCCGTGGCCGAAGCCATCGTTGCCGGCGGCCTCGACAGTTATTACCAGCATCGCAGCGAAGCCTCGGCCAACCCCGAAGCGCTGCCGGTGCAACTGACCGACGAACTGGCGCTGTACGACCGCGCCGACGTGCAACAACCGTTCGTGCGCCATGCAGGCGAGCTGGCCGAAACCACGTTATTGATGGAAGGCATCAGTTGCGCCGCGTGCGGCTGGCTGATCGAGAAACATCTGCGCACCCTGCCTGCCGTGGCCGAAGCACGGCTGAACCTGTCCAACCATCGCCTGCACGTGAGCTGGGCCGATGCGCAGTTGCCGCTGAGCCAGATCCTCGCCGAACTGCGTCACATCGGTTACGCCGCCCACCCGTATCAGGCAGACCGCGCCAGCGAACAACTGGCCAGCGAAAACCGTCTCGCCCTGCGCCAGCTCGGCGTCGCTGGATTGCTGTGGTTTCAGGCAATGATGGCGACCATGGCGACCTGGCCGGAATTCAACATCGACCTCAGTCCTGAGCTGCACACGATTCTGCGCTGGGTCGCGCTGTTCCTCACCACGCCGATCGTCTTCTACAGCTGCGCGCCGTTCTTCAAAGGCGCAATGCGTGATTTGCGCACCCGCCACCTGACCATGGACGTCTCGGTGTCGCTGGCCATCGGCAGCGCCTACATCGCCGGGATCTGGACGGCGATCACGGGCGTCGGCGAGTTGTACTTCGACGCGGTTGGCATGTTCGCGCTGTTCCTGCTCGCCGGCCGTTATCTGGAACGTCGCGCCCGCGAACGCACTGCGGCCGCCACCGCCCAGTTGGTCAATCTGTTGCCCGCGTCGTGCCTGCGTCTGGACGGTAGCGGCCAGAGCGAGCGCATTTTGCTCAGCGAACTGCGCACGGGCGACAAGATTCTGGTGCAAGCCGGATCGATCCTCCCGGCCGACGGCAAGATCATTGATGGCCAATCAAGCATCGACGAATCGCTGCTCACCGGCGAATACCTGCCGCAACCGCGCACACTGGGCGATGCGGTCACCGCCGGCACCCTTAATGTCGAAGGGGCGCTGACGGTTGAAGTGCAGGCGCTGGGGCAAGACACGCGCCTGTCCGCCATCGTCCGCCTGCTTGATCGCGCTCAGGCAGAAAAACCGCGACTGGCAGAAATCGCCGACCGCGCCGCGCAATGGTTCCTGTTGCTGTCGCTGATCGCCGCTGCGGTCATCGGCCTGCTCTGGTGGGAGCTGGATTCCTCGCGCGCGTTCTGGATCGTCCTCGCCATGCTCGTCGCGACCTGCCCGTGCGCGCTGTCGCTGGCGACGCCGACCGCCCTCACCGCCGCCACCGGCACCCTGCACAAACTCGGTTTGCTGTTGACGCGCGGCCATGTGCTGGAAGGCCTGAATCAGATCGACACAGTGATTTTCGACAAGACCGGCACCCTCACCGAGGGCCGCTTGGTATTGCGTTCGATCCGCCCGCTCGGCGCAATGGACAGCGAGCAATGCCTGAGCCTCGCCGCCGCGCTGGAAAACCGTTCAGAACACCCGATTGCCCGAGCTTTCGGTCGCGCACCGCTGGCGGCAGAGGAAGTTCACAGCACACCGGGGCTCGGCCTCGAAGGCTTGGTCGGCGAGCAGCGTTTGCGCATCGGTCAGGCGCAATTTGTCTGCGCCCTCAGCGGCGCGGCAGCACCGACGATGCCGGACGAAGCAGGCCAATGGCTGCTACTTGGCGACGCACAGGGGCCGTTGGCGTGGTTCGTCCTCGATGACCGCTTGCGCGATGACGCCCCCGCCCTGCTCGCGGCGTGCAAGGCTCGCGGCTGGCGCACCTTGTTGCTATCGGGCGACAGCTCGCCGATGGTCGCCAGCGTCGCCGCCGAGTTGGGCATCGACGAGGCCCGTGGTGGTTTGCGTCCTGACGACAAACTGCAAGTCTTGCAACAGTTGCACAAGGAAGGTCGCAAGGTGCTGATGCTTGGCGACGGTGTGAATGACGTGCCGGTACTGGCAGCGGCTGACATCAGCGTGGCGATGGGCTCGGCCACCGATCTGGCGAAAACCAGCGCCGATGCGGTGCTGCTGTCCAATCGCCTCGACGCGCTGGATCAAGCTTTCACGTTGGCGCGACGCACCCGTCGGGTAATCATCGAGAACTTGCTGTGGGCCGCGCTGTACAATGGCCTCATGTTGCCGTTCGCCGCCCTCGGTTGGATCACGCCGGTGTGGGCCGCGGCCGGCATGTCGATCAGTTCGTTGACCGTGGTGCTCAACGCTTTGCGCCTGACTCGCCTGCCGGGTTCGCCGCACACCAGCACCCGTTCGGAAACCCGCCCGCTGCCGGCCTGAGCCGCGCGGGCATGGAGTACAGATGCCAGCTCTCTACGTGATGATCCCCGCCGCACTGCTGATCGTGGCCATCGCCGTTTACATCTTCTTCTGGGCGGTGGACAGTGGTCAGTACGACGACCTCGACGGCCCGGCCCACAGCATCCTGTTCGACGATCAGGATCCGCAACACACCGCTGCCGTCGACGAAGTCAACGCGACCAAACCGGACGACAAGGCCCCACCCCATGCTTGAACTGGCGCCACTGCTGGTCTCGGCGCTGATCCTCGGCTTGCTTGGTGGTGGCCATTGCCTGGGCATGTGCGGCGGCTTGATGGGCGCGCTGACCCTGGCGATTCCCAAAGAGCAACGCAGCCGGCGTTTTCGTCTGCTGCTGGCGTATAACCTCGGGCGGATTCTCAGTTATGCCACGGCGGGATTGTTGATCGGGCTGGCGGGCTGGGCGGTTGCCAACAGTCCTGCGGCAATGTTCATGCGCGTACTGGCCGGTTTGTTGTTGATCGCCATGGGTTTGTACCTGGCCGGTTGGTGGAGCGGCCTGACGCGGATCGAAAGCCTCGGGCGCGGGTTGTGGCGGTACATTCAGCCAGTCGCTAACCGTTTGTTGCCCGTGTCGAGTGTGCCGCGTGCGTTGTTGCTTGGCGCCTTATGGGGCTGGCTGCCGTGTGGACTGGTTTACAGCACGTTGCTGTGGTCGGCGAGTCAGGGCAATGCGCTGGACAGTGCGTTGTTGATGCTCGCGTTTGGCTTGGGGACGTGGCCGGTTTTACTCGCCACGGGCCTTGCGGCAGAACGCGTTACTGCGCTGTTGCGCAAGCGCAGCGTGCGCATGACGGGTGGGCTGCTGGTCATCCTGTTCGGCATCTGGACCCTGCCCGGCCCGCATCAACATTGGCTCATGGGGCATTAAGATCAAAAGATCGCAGCCTTCGGCAGCTCCTACAGAGTTACACATTCCAAAGTAGGAGCTGCCGAAGGCTGCGATCTTTTGATCTCCTGCGGTTGATGCAAATCAAGTGCCTCATCGCCGCACCCCGATAGACTCCCCCCACACTGCCAGCCTATTCGGGGGAATGCCCGCATGCTCGACGCCATTCGTTGGGACTCTGATCTGATTCGCCGTTACGATCTCGCGGGACCGCGCTACACCTCGTATCCGACGGCCGTGCAATTTCACAGTCAGGTCGGCTCGTTCGATCTGTTTCACGCTCTGCGCGACAGCCGCAAGGCCCTGCGCCCGTTGTCGCTGTATGTGCACTTGCCGTTCTGCGCGAACATTTGCTACTACTGCGCCTGCAACAAGGTCATCACCAAGGATCGCGGCCGCGCCCTGCCGTACCTGCAACGTCTGGAGCAGGAAATCCAGTTGATCGCCTGCCACCTCGACCCCGCACAAAAAGTCGAGCAACTGCACTTCGGCGGCGGCACCCCGACCTTTCTCAGCCACGATGAACTGCGTCAGTTGATGGCGCACCTGCGCAAGCATTTCAATCTGCTGGATGATGATTCCGGCGATTACGGCATCGAAATCGACCCGCGCGAAGCCGACTGGTCGACCATGGGCCTGCTGCGTGAACTCGGTTTCAATCGCGTCAGCATCGGCCTGCAAGACCTTGATCCGGCCGTACAACGCGCCGTCAATCGCCTGCAAAGTCTGGAAGAAACCCGCGCGGTGATCGATGCGGCGCGCACCCTGCAATTTCGCTCGATCAACATCGACCTGATTTACGGCCTGCCCAAACAGACCCCGGACAACTTCGCCCGTACCGTCGAGGAAGTCATCAGCCTGCAACCGGATCGGCTCTCGGTGTTCAACTACGCGCACTTGCCGGAACGCTTTATGCCGCAGCGGCGGATCAACACCAGCGAACTGCCGAGCCCGGCGCAGAAACTGGAGATGTTTCAGCGCACCACCGAACAATTGATCGCCGCCGGTTACCGCTACATCGGCATGGATCACTTCGCCCTGCCCGATGACGAACTGGCGATTGCTCAGGAGGAGGAAACCCTGCAACGCAACTTCCAGGGCTACACCACCCACGGCCATTGCGATCTGATTGGTCTGGGGGTTTCGGCGATCAGCCAGATTGGCGACCTGTACTGCCAGAACAGCAGCGATCTGAACGAATACCAGAACAGCCTCGCCGCCGCGCAACTGGCGACCAGCCGTGGCTTGGTGTGCAACGCCGATGATCGGCTACGACGCGCGGTGATTCAGCAACTCATCTGCAACTTCAGTCTGGATTTCGCCGAGATCGAGCAGCAGTTCAACATCGATTTTCAGGGTTACTTCGGCGCGCTATGGCCACAATTCCAAGGCATGGCCAACGATGGCTTGATCACTCTGGATCGTGATTGCATCGCGATTCTGCCGGCGGGACGCTTGCTGGTGCGTTCGGTGTGCATGGTGTTTGACGCTTACCTGGAGCAGCAAAACCGCCAGCGTTTTTCCCGGGTGATCTGAGCGCCCAGCAAAATGAACCAGTCCGGACAGCGAGACTTTGCCGGCAGGCCAGACGCGCCACACACTGGCCTGAACGTCCTCTTGTGGGTTACCCTTACGTCTTATGTGTGATTTCCCACAAGGATTAAAGAAATGTCCGAGCCAGTTAAACTGCGCGCTCATAACCAGGCCCATTGCAAGGATTGCAGCCTGGCCCCTCTCTGCCTGCCACTTTCTCTGAATCTGGAAGACATGGATGCGCTGGACGAGATCGTTAAACGTGGCCGCCCGTTGAAAAAGGGTGAGTTCCTGTTCCGCCAGGGCGACACATTCGATTCCGTTTTTGCAGTACGCTCCGGCGCTCTGAAGACCTTCAGCCTGAGCGATTCCGGCGAAGAACAACTGACTGGCTTCCACTTGCCAAGCGAGCTGGTCGGCCTGTCCGGCATGGACACCGAGAAACACCCGGTGTCCGCCCAGGCACTGGAAACCACCTCGGTTTGCGAAATCCCCTTTGAACGCCTCGACGAACTGGCCCTGCAATTGCCGCAGTTGCGCCGTCAGTTGATGCGCGTGATGAGCCGCGAAATCCGCGATGACCAGCAAATGATGTTGCTGCTGTCGAAGAAAACCGCCGACGAGCGTATCGCCACGTTTTTGGTCAACCTGTCCGCGCGCTTCCGCGCTCGCGGTTTTTCGGCCAATCAATTCCGCCTTGCAATGTCGCGTAACGAAATCGGCAACTACTTGGGTCTGGCGGTGGAAACCGTGTCCCGCGTGTTCACTCGCTTCCAGCAAAACCAGCTGATCGCCGCCGAGGGCAAGGAGATTCACATCCTCGACCCGATCCAGCTCTGCGCGCTGGCCGGTGGTTCGTTAGAAGGCTGATCTCGATCCGCGGTTGAGCGAAGCGTTTCAGCCGCGGGTATACTGCGCCGTTTGCAGCCCTGCCAGGACACCTCGACGATGGTCTTCGACTCCTTCGACATCAAATCCCTGATCCGCCCCGTGATCGACTTCCCGAAACCGGGCGTGATCTTTCGCGACATCACCCCGCTGTTCCAATCGCCCACGGCCCTGCGCCTGGTGATGGACAGCTTCGCCCACCGCTACGTGGAAGCCGATTTCACCCACATCGGCGCGATGGATGCGCGCGGTTTTCTGATCGGTTCGGTACTGGCCTATCAGTTGAACAAGCCACTGGTGCTGTTCCGCAAGCAAGGCAAACTGCCGGCGGACGTGCTCGCTGAAGGTTACGCGACCGAATACGGCGAAGCGTTTCTGGAAGTGCACGCTGATAGCCTGTGCGAAGGCGATTCGGTGGTGATGTTTGATGATTTGATCGCCACCGGCGGCACGCTGATTGCGGCGGCCAACCTGATTCGTCGCATGGGCGCGCGGGTGCATGAGGCGGCGGCGATTATTGACCTGCCGGAGCTGCAAGGTTCGCAGCGACTGCAGGACATGGGTATCCCGACCTTCTGCCTGACGCAGTTTGCGTTGACCGATAAGTAATCAAGAGCAAAAGATCGCAGCCTTCGGCAGCTCCTACATTGGGATGTGCGTTTCCCTGTAGGAGCTGCCGAAGGCTGCGATCTTTTGACTTTAAAGCCCCATCTGTTTGCTGATGATCTCGTTCATCACTTCCCGCGTCCCGCCGCCAATCGACAAGATGCGGTTATCCCGATACAGCCGCTCCACCAGACTCTCGCGCATATACCCAAGCCCACCAAGAATCTGCACCGCCTCCGTGGTAATCCGATCCGAGGTGTCCGTGGCAAAGTTCTTCGCCATGGAAATCTCCTTGATCACACTTTGCCCCGCCGCCATTTTTGCCGCTTGCCGATAAGTGAATTCGCGCGACACCTCCAGCGCCGTAGCCATTTCGGCCAGTCGATGCTTGATCACCTGAAACTTGCCAATCGGTTTGCCAAAGGCTTCACGCTCGCGCGCCCACTTCAGGCTCTGTTCCAGCGCCAGTTGCGCGGTCATGTTGGCCATCAGCGCCAAGGCCAGGCGTTCGCTCTGAAAATTGCCCATGATGCAGGCGAAGCCCATGTTCTCGGCGCCGATCAGATTTCCTACAGGCACACGGCAATCGTCGAAGAACAATTCAGCCGTGTCCGACGCCCACCAGCCCATTTTCTTCAACTGACGACCCACGGTGAAACCGGGTGTGCCCTTCTCGATCATCAACAGGCTGATGCCACCGAAGCCTGGCGCACCGGTGCGTACCGCGACGGTGTAGAAATCCGCGCGCACGCCACTGGTGATAAAGGTTTTGCTGCCGCTGACCCGATAGAAATCGCCGTCACGCACGGCGCGGGTTTGCAGGTTGGCGACGTCAGAGCCGCCACCGGGCTCGGTAACCGCCAAGGCGCTGATCTTTTCGCCGCTGAGCACTTGCGGCACGACGCGATCTCGCACTTCAGGGCGCGCCCATTTGGCGATCGGCGGCAGACCGATATCCAGCGAGCCAAGCCCCGCTACCAGGCCACCAGAGCCGCAGCGCATCAATTCCTCACTGGCGGCGACCTTGGCGAAGAGATCGCCCTCATGGCTGCCACCGAGCGCTTCCGGGTAGCCGATGCCGAGGATGCCGGCGGCACCAGCCTTCAGGTACAGCTCACGGGGGAAGCTTTCGGCTTCTTCCCACTGGTCAATGTCCGGCAGGACCTCACGTTCGACGAAACGTCTGACGCTGTCGCGGACTAATTGATGGCTGGGATCGAAGTATTCCTGAAAGGCAGGCATGGGCGAGCTCCACGGAAGGATTCGCCGAACTTAACCGAGCGCTTGCTTGGTTTTCAACAGAATTGTGTGAATCAGGTAGACCGAGGTGAGCCATTCGCGAGCAAGCCCTCTCCCACATTGGTTTTGTGTCGTTCGCAAATCCTCTGTGGGAGCGGGCTTGCTCGCGAAGGCGTCAGAACAGGCAACCCAGGATTCAGAGGGAAATCGGTTTCCGCCCGGCAAACGAATGCGCCAGCGTGCCGCCATCCACCAGTTCCAGTTCGCCACCCAACGGCACACCGTGAGCAATCCGCGAAGCGATCAGGCCTTTGTTCTGCAACAACTGCGCGATGTAATGCGCTGTGGCTTCACCCTCAACCGTAGGATTGGTCGCAAGGATCACTTCAGCAAACGTCCCTGCCTCCTCAATCCGCGCCATCAGTTGCGGAATACCGATCGCCTCAGGCCCGAGACCGTCCAGCGGCGACAAATGCCCCTTGAGCACAAAGTAGCGGCCACGGAAGCCAGTTTGCTCGACCGCATAGACATCCATCGGCCCTTCGACAACGCACAGCAACGTGTCGTCGCGGCGGGTGTCGGCGCATTGCGGGCACAGATCGTCTTCGGTCAGCGTGCGGCATTGGCGGCAGTGACCGACCCCTTCCATGGCTTGGCTCAAGGCCTGGGCCAGACGCAGACCGCCGCTGCGATCTCGCTCGAGCATCTGCAACGCCATGCGCTGGGCGGTTTTCTGACCCACGCCGGGCAAGGTGCGCAGGGCGTCGATCAGTTGGCGAATCAAAGGGCTGAAGCTCATGGGTAAAAAGTCCGACAAAACAACGAGACGCGGTTTATACCCGCGCCTCTGGCCAGCGTCAAATACTCAGTCCTGAGCGACCCGCACCACCAGTTTGCCGAAGTTACGTCCCTCCAGCAGACCGATAAATGCTTCCGGCGCCTGCTCCAGGCCATCGACCACGTCTTCGCGGAATTTCACCTTGCCATCGCGCACCCACGGCACCATCGCGCTGATGAATTCCGGCTGACGATCGCCGTAGTCATCAAAGACGATGAAGCCCTGAATGCGTACGCGTTTGGTCAGCAACGTACGCTGCAGCATCGGCAGACGATCCGGGCCTTTCGGGGCTTCAGAGGCGTTGTAACCGGCGATCAGGCCGCACAGCGGGATGCGCGCTTTGGGGTTGAGCAACGGCACGACCGCGTCGAATACGTGGCCGCCAACGTTTTCGTAATAGATGTCGATGCCATTCGGGCACGCCTTGGCCAGTTGCTCGGCGAAGTCGTCAGCCTTGTGATCGATGCAGGCTTCGAAGCCCAATTCCTCGACCACGTATTTGCACTTCTCGGCACCACCGGCGACACCGACCGCGCGCAGGCCTTTGATCTTCGCCACCTGGCCGACCACCGAACCGACAGCACCGGACGCGGCAGCGACGACGAGGGTCTCGCCTTCTTTCGGCTGACCGATGTCCATCAATCCCATGTACGCGGTCATGCCGGGCATGCCCAGCACACCGAGGGCCATCGACGGGCTCGGCAACCCGGACGGGATCGGGATGATGTTGCGGCCATCGCTGATGCTGTGGCTTTGCCAGCCTGTGGCACCGACCACCAGATCACCCTTATGAAACTTCGGATGACGCGAGTCTTCGACGCGACTGACAGCGCCACCGGTCATCACCTCGCCGATTTCGACGGGCGCGGCGTAGGACGGTGCATCACTCATGCGCCCACGCATGTAGGGGTCGAGGGACAGGTAGAGGGTTTTCAGCAGTATCTGGCCGTCCTGCAGATCGGGCAGCGCTTCGCGTTCGAGACGGAAGTTTTCCGGGGTCGGCGCGCCAACCGGACGCGAGGCGAGGACAAAGCGTTGATTGAGGGTAAGAGGGTCGGACATGTCAGCGTCTCCTGTGAATGATGAATTCAGCGGGTATAGGGAGCAGACCGTTGAGGCGGTGGGGTGTTCGATGTTTCGTACGACATTCATGTAGGAGCTGCGGCACGCTGCGATCTTTTGATCTTGCTTGTGAAAACAACAGGATCAAAAGATCGCAGCCTCGTTTCACTCGACAGCTCCTACAGGGTGCGGTGTTAATGAGGCAGAAACAAAAATGCCAGGCGCAATGCCTGGCATTTTGTGTAGCTCATCTGCCGCCGGTTGGCGAATCAGAATGGCAGTTTCATACCCGCAGGCAAGTTCATGCCGGCGGTCATGCCGCCCATTTTTTCCTGGCTGCTGGCTTCGATCTTGCGCACGGCGTCGTTGACGGCGGCGGCGACCAGGTCTTCGATCACTTCACGGTCGTCTTCGTCCAGACCCGGCAGCAGGGTTGGGTCGATGCTGACGCGCTTGAGGTCGTGACGACCGGTCATCACCACGGTGACCATATCGCCGCCGGCCTTACCGGTGACTTCGGCGTTGGCCAGTTCTTCCTGCATCTTGGCCATTTTTTCCTGCATCTGCTGCGCCTGCTTCATCAGGCCGGCCATGCCACCTTTCATCATGGGAATCACCTCAAAAGTACTTGGATCAAAACAGCGCCCGGCCATGGAGGCCGAGCACCTTCAGTTATTAGCCTTGGGCGACCAAGGCGTCGACAGGTTCAATAGTATCGTGTCGCACCACCGCGCCAAACTGCTGAACCATCTGCTGGATGAACGGATCGCCATGAATCGACTCCTCCGCTTCGCGCTGACGGTTGGCCCGGCGACGGGAGGCGGCCTGAGCCGGGGTCTCCTGCTCGGGTTTGATCAGCTCGATGGTCAGCGTCAGCGTGCGACCGTGGAACTGGTTCAACGCATCGTTCAGACGTCGCTGCTGCGTGGCGTTGAACAGCGCACTGTGCGCCGGATCGAGGTGCATCAGCCAATGATCGCCATCAACCGCGATCAACGTACAGTTGGCGGCGATGCTGCCGGTCATGCCGGAGATCGGCAGTTTCGGGAACAGCTCAAGCCATTGCAAGGCCAGACCGGTGGCTGGCGCCGCTGCGGGCTCAGGTTCGGGTTCCGGCTCTGGATCGGCAGCGTGTTCGCTGGCCAGTTCGTCGAGGTAGCTGTACGCCGAGTCCATGTCCGGCTCGATGTAATCCTCGTCCAGCGGCGGCTCATCGTCCATGTCGGTGCCCGGCGTGGCGGCATCGACGTCAGCGACTGAAGGCTCTGGAATTGGCGCGGCGGCCCATTCCGGCGCGTCAGGAACGACGCTGTCCGGGGTCGGCAACGGCATCGGCGGCAACTCGGGTTGCTCAGCAGCGGTCTCCAGCATAGGCTCGACGGCAGGTTGCTGAGCTGGCTCGGGTTCTGGCTCGGCCTCGGCTTCTACCGGGTCGTTCCACGGCAGATCGACAACGGCTTCAGCGACGACGGGCGTTGGCTCTGGCTCTGGCTCGGCAACTGGAGCAACTGGAGCAACCGGCGCAGGCTCTGGAGCCGGCGCAGGTGCTGTTACAGGAGCCGGCGTCGGGGCAACAGCCGCAGCAACCACCGGCGCAGGTTTAGGCGCGGCAGCCACTGAATTTGCGGAATCAACTGTGGCCTGGCTGATCCCCACTGGCTTTAGCGGTTGCCTCGGGGCGTCCGCCGTATCAGCCGGCCGGAAGGCCAGCATTCGCAGCAGCACCATTTCGAAACCGCCGCGCGGGTCCGGCGCCAGCGGCAAATCGCGGCGGCCGATCAGGCCCATCTGGTAATAGAACTGCACGTCTTCGGCCGGCAAGGCTTGCGCCAGCGCCAACACGCGATCGCGATCGCCATGGCCGTTGTCGACGCCTTCCGGCAGCGCTTGCGCGATAGCGACGCGGTGCAGAACGTTAAGAATTTCCGAGAGCACGCCGTTCCAGTCAGGGCCCTGCTCGGCCAGGTGGCGCACCGCTTCAAGCAATGCCTTGGCATCGCCTTCAATCAACGAATGCAGTATGTCAAAGACCTGACCGTGATCCAGCGTGCCGAGCATCGCCCGCACGTCGGTGGCGAGCACCTTGCCTTCACCGAAAGCAATGGCCTGATCGGTCAGGCTCATGGCGTCACGCATCGAACCGTCAGCGGCGCGACCGAGCAGCCACAGCGCGTCGTCTTCGAACGGCACGCTTTCGGCGGTTAGAACGTGGGTCAAATGCTCGACCACGCGCTCCGGCGTCATGTTCTTCAGTGAGAACTGAAGGCAGCGCGACAAAATCGTTGCTGGAAGTTTCTGCGGGTCGGTGGTCGCGAGGATGAACTTGACGTACGGCGGCGGTTCTTCGAGGGTTTTCAGCAGCGCATTGAAGGAATGGCTGGAAAGCATGTGCACTTCGTCGATCAGGTAGACCTTGAAGCGCCCACGGCTCGGCGCGTACTGCACGTTGTCGAGCAACTCGCGGGTGTCTTCGACCTTGGTGCGGCTCGCGGCGTCGATCTCGATCAGGTCGACAAAGCGGCCCTCGTCGATTTCACGGCACACCGAGCACTCGCCGCACGGGCTGGAAGTGATACCTGTCTCACAGTTCAGGCATTTGGCAATGATCCGCGCAATCGTGGTTTTACCCACCCCGCGCGTCCCGGTAAACAGGTACGCGTGGTGCAGCCGCTGGCTGTCCAAGGCATTGATCAGAGCTTTGAGCACATGGGTCTGGCCGACCATTTCGCGGAACGAGCGCGGACGCCATTTACGTGCAAGAACCTGATAACTCATCGAAAACCGTCGCAGCGAAGGAAGCAGAAGCGGCTAATGCTAGCGGAGCAAGGGCAAAATTGCATCCGATGTCCTCGTCTAATGTGGCTAAGCTCCATGAGCAGAGGCTTTTATCGGCTCAGGACAGGGAATTACCGGAGCGTTTATGCGTTGGGCCGTGGGGGCACTGCTGGGATTCAGCCTGAGCGTGGCGGCCGCCGAGCCACCGCTGCGCTTTGCCATGCCCGACAGTTGGGCGATGCCGATGGTGCAATACGAACGCGGCCGCCCGACCCAGGGCATCCTCTACGACATCATGCTCAGCCTCGCCACCCAAGTCGGCGCGCCGGCCGAGTTTCACGTGCTGCCGCGTGCCCGGGTGCAGAGCGCCATGGAGCACGGCGAGATTGATGTGCGCTGCTATGCCGCGCAGTCGTGGCTGCCGAATCAGTCTGGGGATTACATCTGGAGTCTGCCGCTGTTGTTCCAGCGTGATCTGTTGGTCAGTCGCAAGGATCAGCCCGTCAGCATCAACCCCGCCACCCTGCCCCGCCAATCCATCGGCACCGTGCTTGGCTACATCTACCCTACCCTGCAACCACTGTTCGATACCGATCACTTGCACCGCGAAGATGCGCGCAATCAGGAGCAGGTGTTGGAGAAGTTGCTGGCCGGGCGTTATCGCTATGCGGTGAGCAATCAGTGGACGCTGGACTGGTTTAATCAGCGACTGACGCCGGCGCAGCAACTGCAAGCGGTGGCGGTGTTGCAGGAGCAGAAGGTTGGTTGTTATGTAAGGAACGACCCGAAGGTGCCGGTGCAACGGATCTTGCGCACGTTGTTGCGGATGAAAATGTCGGGGGAGATTGATGAGATTATCCGGCTTTACACCGGCCACCCTGAGAGCGATCGCTAACCCCTGTAGGAGTGAGCCTGCTCGCGATGGCGGTGTATCAGCCAACACATTTATAGCAGACAGGACGCCATCGCGAGCAGGCTCACTCCTACAAGGGATCTGTGTGAACCGCTTAATCGCAGACACAAAAAAACCGCAGTGGGTGAAACCCATGCAGTTCTGGTTGAAGCGTTCGATTGTTCGTTAAGGTGGCGACCCCACCAGCCACACCCCGGCACACAATGTTCCCGCTGTGGCTGCTGCCTTCCGGCTCTGACCAGGTGGCATGCCAGCATGTTCGGCAATCGTTGCGGGCCTTACGGGGCAAGGGTTTCAGGCTCTTTGGGTTGCAATATCTCTACCGTGCAAACTCCCTGCACGGCAGTAAAAGCTCGGGGTGTAGCCAGCACTGTCACACTTTGCTGTCACACTTTGGTGTCACACCCATGGCTTACCTGATCAAGCGCGGGGCGCTCTATTACCTCAATCTCAAGCTGCCCAAGCACCTCTTCCCGAGGTGTCACACTTTACGTTTGAGCCTGAACATCCGGCAGCGGCAGAACGCCCTGTTCCTCGCTGCTTCACTCGCCCAGCAAGTCCACAGCCACTTGAACGCCCACCCCATGGCCGACCTTCAGACGCTGCGTAGGCTGTGTTCGGAATGGCGAGATGCTACCCCAACGCAGCCAATCCAGACTACTCCAAGGAAGGCGCCAGCGGCCACCATGAAGCGGAATAGCGACGGCCCTACCCTCGCCAGCTTATCCAAGCTCTATATAGAAGAAGGAAAACGTGGTGGCACATGGCGTGAGGTCAGCACGCACGAAGTCGAACGCTCATTACGAGACTTGTTCGAACTGATGGGTGACATGCCCGTGGAAGCATTCGACGTCCAGCAAGCCCGCCTGTTGAAAGATCGTTTGAGTCGCTGCCCGCAATACTTTGGCCTACGCCCCGAGTACGAGGGCAAGACCCTAAAGCAGGTGGTTGAGTCAGGCGCCACTTACAAGACCATCACAGCCGTTACCGTGAACAATCGCTTACGCAAACTCTCTGCCTTCCTGAACTGGTGCAAGACAAATGGATATGTAGCGGATAATCCTCTGGTGGGCATGAAGGTGATGACTGGATCGGCCAAGGAGGCACGGTTGTCCTTTGATCGACACGATCTGACCACCCTGCTCAATCTGGATGCACTCAAAACAGAAGCCCGAAAGCATCCATGGCGCTACTGGTTGCCGCTCCTAGGGCGAGCCACTGGGGCACGATTGGAAGAACTCTGCCAATTGCGGGTGGATGACTTCATCGAGCAACAGGGCATGCAGTGCATCCGCATCGATGACAGCTGTGAAGGCCAGAACCTGAAGAACTCCAGCAGCCGTCGTGTTCTTCCCCTGCACCCTTCTCTGATCGAGCAGGGCTTGTTGCAACACGCTGACTCAGTCAGGGCAAATGGGGATGATCGCCTATTCCCCAAACTGGAAGCAGTGCGAGGAAAGCTCGGGCACGCAGCCTCGAAATGGTTTGGCCGCTATAAGGCGAAACTGGGTATCACCGATCCACGCAAAACCTTCCACAGTTTCCGCCACACCTTCATCGATGATCTGCGTGATGCTGGCGTGCAAGACTCACTGATCAAACGAATGGTGGGACATGAAGACAGCTCCGTCACCTTCGGCATCTATGGCAGCAGAATCCCGATCAAAGCGATGGCCGAGGCGTTGACGCACATTCAATAACCCCGAATTACCATCGATAAACCCGAGCATAACCTGCACTGGATTCGTCGTGTTCTGAGGAACAACTGTCGTTCAGTCCAGTGTTTACGGGCTTACATGGCTGTCTGGACTAAGCAGGGGCCTTTCTCTCCGATGGAAATTGGTTTTGGAGCGAATGGGGCATAATGTCTGGCATCACATTGAGCCCCGCTAGTGATGCCTTCATGATATTTTGCTGTTGTGAATACTCTCAAGGGACAGACATGAAAAACCACGTCTTCTTTACTTGCCTGTCTATAGCTGCAATCACCGGCTGCGGCTCCTCAAAATCTGAACTTGAAGATCAGGTAAAATTCCACGCGGCACTCTTCCACGGGATAGGAGACGTGACGACACTTCGAGTTTCAGGTCTGTCCACTCTAAAGTCCGGAAAAACCGAAGGCGTATGCGGCACGGCCTTCTATGACTTGAAAGGCAATAGCAATAATAGGCAAAGTCCGACCAGATTCATGCTTTTAGTCAGCCCTGCTAAGATCGTTTTACTTGAAAACGACTGGCTTTCTGGAAAAAATAGAGCATTCTCCAGCGATTGGAACGAGTTTTGCGAAAAAGGATAATCGTACTCTTACAAGCTGGAAACGGGGGCTTCTCGCAAGCGCACTTAATCCCATGAAAGCCCAGAAAATATTCAAGTCGTCAATAGGCAGCTTGACAAGAGCAGTATAAAAGTGCATTATGCTCGCCTGTCTCGACGGACAGACCGACACCTCGAAGAGCCTCACTCAAACACGGTTACAGTAGTGTTTTAGATTGGGGCTTTTTTGTGTGCGGCATTTAACCAATAAAACCGGCAATACCCGAGGTAACGCCTATAGACCGAACTAATCACAGGAGAACAATCCATGTCACACCCATTCGTTTTGAATCTGATTCCCACCGTCCACGCTGCAAATGATGATGCGTCCTCCACGTCGCCATCCATCCTTGATCCTCGCGAAGAAAAAGTTCTCGCACTCCATAGAACGGGCATGTCTCGACGCAAGATAATTGAAGCAACAGGTGAAACCGAGCATTACGTTCGCCAAGCCATCAAGGGCGTGCCTGTAGTTGAAAAGCTCCCAACATCCCCGTTCGAGCGTGCAGTCGCCCTGTGTTATCCGATGGCGATTCGTCGCACTGGAATCAGGGACTACGAGTTTCGATCCACGATGAACGAATGCTACGGTGTTGACTGGGATACTGAAAAAGGTAAATACAAGGGGCGTTATACCGCTGACCATCTCAAGCGAATGAGAGAACGGATTCGTGAACGTGCTACAGCAGAAGGACAGTCGGCCATCTTCGTTATGGACTGGATCAATACAAGCGAGCCAGTCAAGTCGAACACTGTAATCACGCAATGTGTTTTGAATGTACAAGATGCCATTCAAGAGGCTGTAGATGAATTCATGCAGGCATCTGGAATACAGAATGTCGAAGAAGGAGTTGATCTTGCACTGGCCAGAAGAAAGCAAAAGTTTGCAGCGCGACGGTACATCCTCAAGCTGGCAGTAAAAGGGTTTTCTAAGGAACCTGTTGGACTCCTACAGGAACGCACGCTGGATCAGGTCAACCAGCTCGCAGGCACTCCAGATGCTCCCGGTGTAAACGTTTCAGTGATCAAGACCCATCACCCTGAGCCAAAGTGGCATGATGCATTTTTGGACTACTGTGAAGGACAAGGCTGGTTGCACCCTGATCATTATCCAGAAGTTGAACTCGCCATTTCAGGAGCAGGATACTGACAGGAAGGATCACCCACTCACGCCCACCATATATATACTATGGGTGGGTGGGTGCTTCGCCCTCCACCCGAGTATTACTCCAGACGGTAACGTCTGAGTGGGATACCCATGCTTCATGGACAAAAGTCGTATCGTCCCGATTCTGGATCAGCACTCCAATTAATAAAATGATATCAACACACATCAAAGCTCTTCGCTTTTGATCTGCTACACCGAAGGTGACGTGCAATGACTGTCAGCGTCAGCTGACGGGATACTACCGAATGCGGACGCATTCACTTCTGCACCAACAAACAAGAGCAAGATCACAAGCAAAGAGCTGGATTTGTGTAAAGTTCATTTAGTTACTGGAGTACATCCGAAGGACTGTCGGCGTGCACGCCGTAGTCGAATACAGTTTAAAGCTCACGCTTTCGGTGCAAGAACCTTGGCGGAGCCAGGAGTTAGTAACCCTTCAAGCTCCGCTTGGGTGAGGCCAATACCGATCAGGATCACCACTTGGAAGTGCGATCAGTCTCAACCCAACTGTGTTGTTTCGCACTTGGTACCTTGCTCTCCATGATCTGACTGATTTGCCAGTCAATCTTTCTGTTGTGCCTATCGTTGCTTCGCATCGTGATACCCCAGATCAGCAACCAGATGCCACAGGTTGGTATGCACAACAACAGGTGCAAGATGTGATTCGTATTCTTCTTCTGGCTGGTCAGGTAATACAATCGATCATTCATGATTATTCCGTGTACATGCTGTTCAAAGATTAGATTTCAGTGCGATCGGATTACCGTAGGTAGAAATACAGAAAGACTACGAGCAGTACTACGAATATCACTCGACCTTGAAGTACATCGTAGTCCAGTTCGTCTTTCTTGACCTGTTTGTATGTATCGGCGTCACTAAATCCCTGTGTTTTGTACAGCATGATCTGATTAATCTGCTTGTCGATTCTTTTGTTGTGGGCGTCATTGTTTCGCATGGTTATCCCCCACACGATCAACCATAGCCCTCCCGTCAGTACCGTCAGAATCACATGCAAGATGTGGTTGGTGCTTCTCTTCTGGCTGGTCAGTACAAACAGCTTTTCGTTCATGGTTCATCCTTGCGACATGGCTGGTGGTTTGAGTGGTGGCGCTTGGCACTAAATTTATCCCAAATTCAGATATCTGAATACCAGATATAGGTTGGTAGGCTGCCCACTCGTAGCCAGTCATCCATGTCCAAGACGATCTATAGACCCGAACACGCAGTGCTTTTGTCGCTGCTGAAGAAGTACAGGAAAGCGGCTGGCCTTACTCAAGTCCAGTGCTCAAAGGCTCTGGATCGTCCACAGTCCTTTATGAGTGACGTCGAAAGCGGAACACGTCGCTTGGACATCGTGCAGCTTCGCGATCTGTGTGATGTCCTGGGAATTGGTCTTAAAGACCTCATCGTAGAATTTGAAAAGACATTGGTTGATGGCAGCCTGAGTTGAACTAGGATTTCTGTTTTACCTCAGCGATGCTTCATTGGTCGGAGAGGCAGGCTATCTATTGAAGATTCGCTTACCCTTCGCTCCCCTTTCAGGTTGACTCGCTGCTCGCGTAAAATGTACTGTAGGTATATACAGTAAGCAGGGCGTTGCTGGACGCTACTCCAGAAAATTCTGTTCGAAGAAGGGGGGCAACGATGAAATCTGTCACCTTCTGCCCTGGTTGGGCTTGTCTTGATGGTTTTGCTCAGGACGCCTGCCCTATACTCCGGCGATGAAAAAATATCAGCTATGCGAATCAATATGACGCCTAACAAATTCCGTGTGATCGACCTTTTTTCCGGTGCTGGTGGCATGACGCTCGGCTTCACCGATGAGAGATTCTGCGGTGGATTCGAGTGTGTTCTGTCGGTCGATAATGATGCGGCAGCGATGCGAACGCATGAGCAGGCATACGCCGCTCCAGCGGTGGTAGGAAACATTGAGGATTGGCTACAGACAAGCCCTGACATTCCTGCTGCAGATATCGTCATCGGAGGCCCGCCTTGCCAAGGTTTTAGCCTTCTCAACAAAAACAGAACGGGGGATGGCCGTCGAGCACTGTGGGAGCCATACATGGACGTTGTGGAGCAGTGTGGTGCCAAAATGTTCGTGATGGAAAATGTCCCCGAGCTACTTCGCTCAAGCGAGTTTTTGGATATCCAATCTCGGGCAATATCCATGGGCTTTGAGATGATCTTCGAGGTCGTGAACACTGCCGATTATGGCGTGGCCCAAACTCGAAAACGGCTGATTATTATTGGGTGGAAAAAAGACCTGATCGAAACACCAGAGTTGCCGGTTAAGACGCACTCCAAGAATCCAGATGATCGATTTCTCCATCCATGGAGAACGGTCAAAGATGTGATAGCAGATTTGCCGGAGCCCGAAGGCATTCAAATTCGAGATTGTGCTCCTCCTTTGAATTTGCATTTTGGCCGCACTCCTACAGAGAAAAGTCTTGCTCGCTACAAGGCTGTTCCTCCTGGTGGCAATCGTTTTGATTTACAGCGAAATGCACCTGAGATTACTCCAGCATGTTGGATTCGGAAGACGTCCGGTGGAACTGATCTGTTTGGACGACTTTGGTGGGATAGGCCGAGCGTGACGATCAGAACTGAGTTTTTCAAACCAGAGAAAGGCCGTTACTTGCATCCAGAAAAGCATCGTCCGATAACTCACCGCGAAGCGGCAAGGATTATGGGATTTCCGGATGATTTCCCTTTTCAGGGGACGAAAATTGAAATTGCCCGGCAGATAGGGAACGCTGTCCCGCCTCTTCTCGCTGGCGCCATTGCGAAAGTCGTATTGAGGGTGCTGAGTGCGAAGTCTGAAGCAAAGGCGGCATAGTTAAGCTTACCAGTCTTGATTGCCTGAAACCTTATATGCTGGATTAGGTGTTGATAGCCTGCTGCATTTGAATTTTATGTGCTTGATTTAGTTGGCGACTCGTTCGTCATGGGAGATGAAGAGTTGGCAAGGCGTTCAGCAAAACTGCAGAGTGACCCAGAAAGCTTGCGATGTGCCTTGTTGGATCTGATTAAAAATTTCGGTTCTGAGCTGAAGAATACTGACCTTCGTGTAAGAGTTATCGCGTTAATACCCAGCTTTCACGCTCTTCGGGACTTGGGGAACTCTTTAATTCCTAAAGCGAGTGCGGCATCCGCTAGAGAGCGCATAATTTTTTATCTTGTCGCCTATCCACGCAAAGTCATCAAAGGTGATGAGCTGATGGTGGTCTCCGGCATTGACGATTGGCCAAGGCGTGTTCGTGAGCTTCGTGTTGAGCATGGTTGGAGCATCGTTACAGGAGTGACGGCACAACAAATGGTTAAGGCTGGAGACCTCGATCTGACCGCGCTAGGTATCGAGTCATTGAAGGTTGATGACTATGTATTGCTTAATGAGACGCAGGATAGGGATGCCGCAGTTCGTTGGAACATTGCAAATGAAATTCGTAACGAGAAGCTTGCTGCGAAAGATAGGTTGCTGCTTTTTTTTCAAAAGAATGTGGGGCGACCTGTCACAGGTGAAGAGCTTCGATATGTTGCCAAAGGTTCAACCGAATGGGCTCGCAGAGTGCGAGAGTTGAGAACGGAAGAGGGATGGTTTATTGCCACCAAAACGACAGGGCGCCCGGACTTACCGATTGGTGCTTATGTGCTTGAAGACATGAATCAAACACCGCCGCATGATCGAAGAATACCCGATGATGTTAGAGGTAAAGTGCTCGTCAGAGATGGACACTCCTGTCAGCACTGCACATGGGATCACACGAAGTGGAACGCCTCAGACCCGAGGCACCTTGAGTTGCACCATGTTCTTCATCACGCAAAAGGTGGGAAGAACTCGGTGGAGAATCTTATTACGCTATGTACTATTTGCCATCATAAGGTGCATAGAAAAGAAAAGTTCGAGTGATCACGTTTGCCCTTTCTGTTTTTGACACAGCTGTTGAAGAAATTGATTAAGTGTGTCCGGCCCTTTTTTTAGCTGGCATTCCCAAATGATCAAAACTCGCCAACCCAAGAGCTCTAAGGCTTTTACGTTTTCCGTGTCTCTTGCCACGTTACGTAGAAGTTTTTCGTTCCAGAACTCGAACCTGGTCTTGGGCATTGTCGCGTAGCGACATCCTGAATGGTGATGCCAGAAACAACCATGGACAAATATACATGTCCGGTATTTTGGCATCACAATGTCGGGTTTCCCGGGTAGCATTTTCTGATGTAGTCGAAATCGATAGCCATGAGCGTGTAGGAATTTCCTGACTATCATCTCCGGTCGGGTATTTGCGCTCCGAACGGTCGCCATCATTCTTGATCGAGTCGCTTGATCTACGAAATCCACACTGGCTACCTTTTTGGCAATTCAGTACATGAATGATATCGCCCTCTCGATTGTTCGCAACGCCACCGATGGTGCTATGACCGGACTGGTCGCGTGCTGGAATAGTCCATCATTGATATCCGCTGATGTGTCGTTGGGCGTTCTGGGAAAAAATCGTAGCGACGCGACAAGCGGTGGGATTGTGTTCAATGGGTGTACCCTGTGACCACTGATCGGGTGAATACAAATCAGCGTATTCATAGAGTTGTTTTGACGATTGAATACAGGCAAAGTGTAAACCTCTAGACCCTATGACTACAGGAGCACACGAAAATGGTTGACGTTGCTTACATCCGAGTTTCATCCGTTGACCAAAACGTAGATCGTCAGCTTGACGGCCTGACCTTCACCAAGACATTCACAGACAAAGTGAGTGGCGCCACAACTGAACGTCCAGCCCTTCAAGACATGATTGGCTATGTGCGTGAAGGCGACACAATCCATGTGCATTCGATTGACCGTTTGGCTCGTAGTCTGGAAGACCTGTTGAAGCTGGTGAAGGATTTCACCGATAGGGGTGTAGCCGTGAAGTTCCACAAGGAGTCTCTCCACTTCACAGGTGAGCACAACGCAATGCAGGAACTGATGCTGTCAATGATCGGCGCTGTAGCTCAGTTTGAACGCTCAATGATCAAAGAGCGCCAACGTGAAGGCATCGCCAAGGCCAAGGCCAAAGGAGTCTACACAGGACGCACCAAGGCCGTATCCAATGATGACATTCACAAAGCGATCACAGTGGACAAGCTGAGTTACAGGGACGCAGCAAAAGCTCTTGGTGTGTCCCTGTCGTCTGTTCAACGTGCAATGAAGCCCGCCATCAAGGCTTGATACAACACCGCTCATAGAGCCTCTGAGGGGGCTCAGGGTTATTTGTATATTTGTCAGCTTTCCATTTGAGCCCGTCACTTCTTGCTTAGCACCTGGCTTACCGTGACCGCCTCCAGAAAGACCCACAGAGGCGAAGTCACAGCTTATTTTTCCCAGCCACCACACAGCATGCTAATGAAGTGCTAAGGCCGCTCCGGCGGCGGCTGGGGTTTTGCGTGCAGAATCATTAGTCAGGATTCGACCAGTGCTACGATTCGTCCCTTCTGAGAACGGAGCAGGTGTATGACTACCACATGGAGGCTGAAGCAACTTCAGGAATGGATTAAAACGAATCGGCCTGATGACGACCAGACCGCAGACTTGCCGAAGTCGCTAAGCCGATCAGCCTTCATTGTTAAATATCATGCTCGACTGGCAAGGGACGCATTCGCAGAGTTCAAGCAACCTGATGGCAGTCACGACAAAATGTTTGTCGCAATGATGAGCTTTGAGCCTAAGTTCAGTATGGCTGCTCTCGCCCATGAAGCTAACATCATTGCCACTATTCACACCGTGCGAAACTACGCTGATATCTTCTCTCAGCTTGTTAACTCGCTTGTGATGAAAGCACCCATGCTTGAGAAGGATTGTACGTTTGGTAAGGTCGCCAAGGACATACCAGAATCAGCACTCAAACAAGGCATGCTTGATTTGAACTCGTCCTACTGGTTCCGTTACCTTGCAGCATTCAGCAACATTTCTAAGCATCGTCGTCTAATCCAGAGTAAGCCTAGCGTAAACTTTGAAGAAAATATGAGCGGTCTTAAAGTAGAGGTGTTTTCTTTCCAGCTCTCCTACAAAGAACCTGAAACTGATTTCTCACAATGCTGGGGCCATGACCTGCTAGAAGAGACATACAATGTCTATCGTCAAATTTTGATGCTTGGGCAGAAACTGAACAATCAAATTATTCAGTGACAGTGCAAGGCCCGCTCTTGGCGACTTTTCAATCCTGCTACATTAAAAACTGCCACCAACTAGAAGGGCTATCATCTGATAACCCTTACCAGTGCCGGTCCAAAATCTTTAGCTCACCTATTGATTTGGAATGGAACTTCAAATCTAAACGTATTTGTTGCCAATGGCGTAGCCCCAAACATCTGCCCCCCTAACCTACGGCTTGTTGCAGAAATCTGGATATCATGGGCATCAGCCACTATTTTTGCGAGATAAAGACCTACACCCTCGCCTTTTCTCAAAGATTTAGACCAGCGCCCCCGATATTTTTTAGTGAAGATCAAATCAATTTCATCATCTTCAATGGGAGGCCCCTGAGAAACCACCTCGACCTCAACTCGATCTTGCATTTCACGCAGACGGACAGCAACATCACCTACAAGACAATACTTCACCGCGTTGCTAATAAGGGAAAACGGAATTATCTTGAAGCTTTCTCTTAGATTAAAATTCCTATAACACTCACCACGAAAAATGACTTTAGTCTTAACCCCATCTTCATCAGCTTCGAAACCTGACAGGATCGAGGTTAGCTTTCTCAAGATGCCATGCAGAGACATTGAAGCAGGCCTACCAAAACGTGCAGCTGCCGGATTGAAGTAAATAGAAACCAAGTCAAAGTAGTCATTGAGCAGACCAGCAGCCTTCACCAATGATTTCATTTCTGTAGAAGCCTGCTCAAGCTGTGCGTCAACAGCCCTCACAGCCGATGAGCTAGTTTGGTCAAGGAGCCGAACTGATATACTTTCAAGCTGTCGCGCCAACCGAATCGGATCGTGCAAAGGATCAAGAAGCTCTGACTGCCGCTCCAAAATATAGTTATCAATCACCTTATCAAGCTTACTGAGAGAATTAACCCAACTATGAAATCTCCGCTCATCTAGATTTCTACCCTTCAACTCCAGCTTGAGCTCACGCGATATCTTAGTTCCGACTTGTTCTCCCTTCACACCGAATACAACTATTCGAGTTTCACCTACGGAAGCAGCAAAGTAAGACAATCCATGAGGACATAAACTTTCGCCCGACGTGCTATTAGACAAACATACTTTGGATAACTTGCATTTTTTCTCACATGTTTTAGAGAACCCCGCATCACCGGGCAGAACTAGCTGCCCAATAGAAACGGGCCACGGCGTCGATACAGAACCCGTACTGAAAACCTCTTTAAGCAACATGGCGATAAATCCTTACAAGATCCACCGTCGCCTCAAAGAGCTTGGG
The DNA here is from genome assembly GCF_902706155.1 of Pseudomonas sp. 18058. Taxonomy (NCBI): domain Bacteria; kingdom Pseudomonadati; phylum Pseudomonadota; class Gammaproteobacteria; order Pseudomonadales; family Pseudomonadaceae; genus Pseudomonas; species Pseudomonas sp. 18058. Next base: position 18,347 of record NZ_CACSJY010000022.1, on the reverse strand, counting down.
AAATACAGCACCATCTAATTTTAGTGCCTTCCGAGGATCATCTTGATTCTCGACCAATACGCTTAGTGAACCTAAGTATTCGTTTCGCTTAGCCTTATCCAGAGCACTACTCTCAGCCACCACCAACTGTTCAATACGTTCAACGCTGAATTTTTCAATAAAAAACTGATCTATGAGATCAGAGCACTTTTGTGCTGTCATTGGCTTCTTCGCAACATCATCAGCCTGCTCAAAAAACTTAGTTGCAAGAACGTCATATTGCTTATTAGAAACAGCGCATATCTTCTGATTAGGATTCAGCCTTCTCAACGAAGACAATAGTTTAAGACCACCCTCCTCCGGATCATCCTTAACGATGCCTTTGATATCCAGAAATATTACATCATAGGTTGCCAAAACTGCAACATCTGACAAACTAACCTGCTTATAAGTACTAATCTGATAACCCGCTTTCTTTAATTCAGCAACTGGGAAATCCGAGATCTCGTCATCAACAAATGCGACCTTACCAAGAGCCTTGGCATCAACTTTATTTGGGCTTTTAGAAATTCTCTCCACCACCTCAGGCAGCGACATCCCTGTAGCCCTCTTGGAAGAAATCCATTTACGAAATGCAAGTACTACACCAACCACGGGCACAGCTATCCCAAAGAAATTTGCCAACCCACTTGCACTTTCAAACCAAGATACGACCCCTGAAACATATTCCATTATCTCACTCTCTTAATTTTTTTTAATCACCGCAAACAAATTCTAGCTCAACCACAACAGCAAGCACCCCACCTCATACCCCGCCCCCACTAAAATTATTAATACGAATCTTTGGCAGCTTTCTTAATAAACACTCAATAGAGTAGAACTAATTAATCCACCCCATTCGAGCGGCTTTAGCATTCACGCAGTACCAGCCCAAGAAGATCCGACAATTTCTATGCACTGACCATACGGGCAAAATGCCATGACACGCATGTGCATTCAAGCACCATTTCAGTACTTGGTGTTGTAGCTTTCACACGCACGCGCCCCAAAGGCCGAGGCGCCTCATAGGAGCGAAAGCTGGATCACCTGTAGGAATATTTGCTAAAAAATTTGGGGGCGATAGGATAGGCGCCTGAGTGCACCACTTAGGTGTACCTAAACGCTGTCACATTTCGAGATTTTTTACTGAAAAATCCTTGAGAATTCAAGGACTTAAAGATAGGTGGCGACCCCACCAGCCACACCCCGGCACACAATGTTCCCGCTGTGGCTGCTGCCTTCCGGCTCTGACCAGGTTCACGGGTAATCGTTGCGGGGGGACCGATGGGGTCACCATAACGACGCTTGCCTGTCGGCGAGCCGCGCCATTGTACCTATCTGAGACGAAGTTACAACCGTTGGTTTCAGATTAAAAATATGAACAAGGTCAAGGACATAAAGATCGCAGCCTGCGGCAGCTCCTACAGGGCCAGTACCTCGTCCGCTTTGCCGCCCGCCTGCTGGATCACCAGATGAATAAAGTGCAGCTTGGCAATCGCGGCCGCCGGCAGCACGAACGGGTAAAAATCCGGCTGGCCCATGCTGCGTGACAATTCATTGAGCATGCCGGCCAACTCGATCCACGCATTAACAAACGCCAGGAACGCCTCGCCACCGGGATGTTGCGGGTCGTACAGCGTGCTGCTCGGAAACGGCTGGTAATCGAAATCCATTTCCCGCGCGCTCATGCCAAAACCCAGCGCCGTGTCCACCGCGTCCATCATGTGCAGGTAATGCGCCCAGGTTTCCGCCCAGTCTTCCCACGGGTGCATGGTCGCGTATGCGCTGACGTAGCGCTGCGGCCAGTCGAGTGGCGCGCCTTGCTGGTAATGACGATCGAGCGCCTCGGCGTAACTGGCGCGCTCGTCGCCGAACAGGTTACGGAATGAATCGAGCCACGGGCCGTTGGCGATCAGCCGATCCCAATAGTAATGCCCGACCTCGTGACGAAAATGCCCGAGCAGCGTGCGATACGGTTCGTGCATCTGCGCCCTCACCCGCTCGCGGTGGGCGTCGTCGGCTTCTTTGATGTCGAGGGTGATCAGGCCGTTCGCGTGGCCGGTCATCGGCGCATTGCCTTCGAGGTCGACGCCGATGAAATCGAAAGCGAGGCCGCTGTCTTCATCCACGGTTTTTGGGATGACCTGCAAGCCAAGAGTGATCAGTTGCGCGACGAGGCGGCGCTTGGCAATTTCGACCTTGCGCCAGCGCTCGGGATTTTCCGGGTCGGACAGATCGGGGATGGTGCGATTGAGGCTGCAAGCGACGCACAAGGCATTGTCGACGTTGGCCGGCAGCAGCCAGTTGCACGCGGCGGGCGTGTCGAGGTTGGCGCAGTGGCGAAACAGGCCTGCGTCGGGATCAGCATCCAGCGTCCAGGTGCCGTTCTCCACACCGGACGACAGGGAGGTGATGCGGCTTTCTTCCGGCTGGTAGCCGAGCAAGGCATTGCAGGCCAGGCACTGGCTGTTGCGAAAAAACAGCGACTGACCGCAGCGGCACGGCCAGACTTTGCTGTTGCGCGAAGATTCGCCCATGAACGGCGCGATGATGCGAGAACTGAGTTGCTCGAAAAAACGGTGCATGGCGATCTCTCCCTGGGGCTTGCAGAGACTAGATCATTCTGGCGCGATGATCGTTCCGACGCTCTGCGTGGGAATGCATCCAGTGACGCTCTGCGTCACAGCGGACGCGGAGCGTCCGGGGCGGCATTCCCACGCGGGAGCGTGGGAACGATCAAAGTGACAGCACCATTGTGGCGAGGGGATTTATCCCCGATGGGTTGCGAAGCGACCCCAATCCATACGACGCGGTTAATCAGGTGCACCGCGTTGTCTGGTTTTGCGACGACTGCGTCGCCGAACGGGGATAAATCCCCTCGCCACAGGGCTTTGTGTCAGACCTGAAGGCCATGGGTTTTGAGGAAGGCGATAAAGGTTTCTTCGTCCATCACTTTTACGCCCAGCTCATTGGCTTTGGTCAGTTTCGATCCGGCACCGGGGCCGGCCACCACGCAATGAGTTTTCGCCGAGACCGAACCGGCAACCTTCGCCCCCAGGCCTTCGAGGTGATCCTTAGCCACATCCCGGCTCATCAACTCAACCTTGCCCGTCAGCACCCAGGTCTCGCCGGACAACGGCAAGCCTTCGACGACTTTCTTCTCGCTCTGCCAGTGCATGCCGAAATCACGCAGCTGTTTTTCGGATGCCTCAGCCAGTTGCCGATTCTCCGCAACCGCAAAAAACTCGCGAACCGAATTCGCCTGTTTCTCCGGCAACGCCTGACGCATGTCTAGCCAGTCAGCGTTCATCACCGCTTCCAGCGAACCAAACTTGTCCGCCAGTTTCTGCGCGCCACCCGGGCCGACCGAAGGAATGTGCAGCTTGTCGAGGAAACCGCCGAGCGTGGTGCTGGCCGCGAATTCTGCGCCCAACTCGCCCTGATCCTGAATCTGCAAACCATGCCCAAGCAGTTCAGTGATCACCTGCTGGTTATGCGCATCTTCAAAGAAGCTGTGAATCTCGTGCGCCACTTCCAGACCGACATCCGGCAGGTACGTCAGCACTTGCGGCAGCGCCTGCTGCACGCGCTCCAGCGAACCCAGCGAGCGCGCCAGCACCTTGGCGGTCTCTTCGCCGACATCGGGAATGCCCAGCGCATAGATGAAGCGCGCCAGCCCCGGCTTCTTGCTTTCTTCGATGGCTGCCAGCAACTTGTTGCTGGAGACCTCGGCAAAGCCTTCCAGATCGACGATGTCGTCGAACTTCAGCGCATACAGATCCGCCGGCGAATTGACCAGACCTTCATCGACCAATTGCTCGACGCTCTTATCGCCCAAGCCTTCAATGTCCATCGCCCGACGCGAGACGAAGTGGATGATCGCCTGCTTCAGTTGCGCGCCACAGGCCAGTCGACCCACGCAGCGATACACCGCGCCTTCGCTGACGGTTTCCTTGCCCTTGCTGCGCTTGATCAGCTGTGTGCGCTCGACGTGCGAGCCGCACACCGGGCAGCTCTCGGGAATCGCCACTGAGCGGGCGTTGTCCGGACGACGCTCAAGCACCACTTGCACCACTTGCGGAATCACGTCACCGGCACGGCGAATGATCACGGTGTCGCCGATCATCAAGCCCAGACGCGCGACTTCGTCCATGTTGTGCAGCGTGGCGTTGGCCACCGTGACGCCGGCGACTTTGACCGGCTTCAGACGCGCGACCGGCGTAACAGCGCCAGTGCGACCGACCTGAAATTCCACATCGAGCAACTCGGTGAGTTCTTCCATCGCCGGGAATTTATGCGCGATCGCCCAGCGCGGTTCGCGGGCGCGGAAGCCGAGTTCGCGCTGATCGGCAATGCTGTTGACCTTGAACACCACGCCGTCGATTTCATAGGTCAGCGCGTTACGGCGTGCGCCGATGTCGCGATAGTAATCCAGGCATTCGTCGATTCCTTTTGCCAGTTTCAGCTCATGGCTGATCGGCATGCCCCACTTCTGCAATTGCTTGAGGTTGCCGATGTGGGTGTCGGAAATGTCGTGGGAGACTTGGCCGATGCCGTAGCAGCAGAATTCCAGCGGACGGTTGGCGGTGATCTTTGAATCGAGCTGACGCAAGCTGCCGGCGGCGGCATTACGCGGGTTGGCGAAAGTCTTGCCGCCGACTTCCAGTTGCGAGGCGTTGAGGCGCTCGAAACCGGCCTTGGACATGAACACTTCGCCGCGCACTTCCAGGGTCGCCGGCCAGCCTTCGCCGTGCAGCTTCAGCGGAATGTTGCGCACGGTGCGCACGTTGACGCTGATGTCTTCGCCGGTGGTGCCGTCGCCGCGTGTGGCGCCGCGCACCAGCACGCCGTCCTGATAGAGCAGGCTGACCGCCAGGCCATCGAGTTTCGGCTCGCAGCTATATTCCACCGCCGCGCCGCCGCCGAACAAATCGCCGGCAGGGATATCCAGACCTTCGGTGACGCGACGATCGAACTCGCGCATGTCGCTTTCTTCGAAGGCGTTGCCGAGGCTGAGCATCGGTACTTCGTGACGCACCTGAGTGAACGCGGTGAGCGCCACGCTGCCGACGCGCTGGGTCGGCGAGTCGCTGGTGATCAGTTCCGGATTGGCCGCTTCCAGCGCCTTGAGCTCGTGGAACAACCGGTCGTATTCTGCGTCCGGAATGCTCGGCTCGTCGAGGACGTGGTAACGGTAGTTATGCTGATCGAGTTCAGCGCGCAGCTCGAGAATGCGGTTTTTGGCGGCGGTCATGGGTGTTCTCTCATAAAGCAAAAGAGCAGCCAAGGCTGCTCAATCTTTTAATCATTGTAGGAGCAAAGCTTGCTCGCGATGGCGTCCTTGAGATCGCTTCGCGAGCAAGCTCTGCTCCTACAGGTCTTAGCGCTTCTGGGTCAATGCGCGGCGTTCGAATTCGACGATGCGCTGACGGTAGTGCTCGATGGTCTGCGCGGTCAGCACGCTACGCTGGTCATCTTTCAGCTCGCCATTGAGTTCCTGCGACAGCTTGCGGGCTGCGGCGACCATCACGTCGAAGGCTTGCTTCGGATGACGCGGGCCTGGCAGGCCGAGGAAGAAACTCACCGCCGGGGTGCTGAAATGGTCGATGTCGTCCAGATCAAAAATGCCCGGTTTGACCGCGTTGGCCATGGAGAACAGCACCTCACCGTTGCCGGCCATGCTTTCGTGACGGTGGAAAATATCCATCTCGCCAAAACGCAGACCGCTTTCCAGAATGTTCTGCAACAGCGCCGGGCCTTTGAAGCCGGCGGCGTCGCGGCAGATCACGCTGATCACCAAAACTTCTTCAGCTTGCGGCTGATCTTTTTCGACCACGGCCGGTGCAGGCTTGCTGTCGTCGGCGAAATCATCGTCACGGCTGCTGAAGCTCGGGCCGTCATCCAGATCCAGATCGAGGTTCAAGTCACCCTGCGCCGAACCTTTGCTGCCACGCTTGCCACGTTTATTGCCGGAATCGCGAGGCTCGCGTGCTTCGCGGGCCGGCATGCTCACCGACGGCAAATCGTGTTCGTCCAGCTGCGGTTCTTTATGCGTGTCCAGCACGCGGGCCGGGCCCAACAGCTCAGCGCTGGTGTCCTCGTCCGGCAGGTTGGACAGACTTCGGTCAAGACGGAACTTCAGTTTTCCCTTGCCGCCGCGCATACGGCGCCAGCCATCGAAAAGAATACCGGCTATCACTATGATGCCGATGACGATCAGCCACTCGCGCAGACCGATTTCCATGTAATCCCGTGCCTCTATAAAAAATGCTGAAAAATAAGGGGTTTACACTGTGCAAACCGCTTTAAAACGTGGCGCCAACTCTATGTTCTGACAGGCGTTTTGCCCACGTATACGAAAATTTGACATTAAACTAGCACGACCAAAGGCAACTTTACACCGTCTGTCTCATTGGCTTGCACGAATATGTCGATTGGCCAGCAAGTCGAAGTCGGTAAAAAAGTCCTACAACCCTCTAATACCTTTCCGACAGCGTGCGGGCTCAGGCGTCCACCATCGCCATTGCCTCCTCGACATCCACCGCCACCAGTCGCGAACAACCCGGTTCATGCATCGTTACACCCATCAACTGCTCGGCCATTTCCATGGCGATTTTGTTGTGGGTGATATAGATGAACTGCACGGTCTGCGACATTTCTTTGACCAAGCGTGCGTAGCGTCCAACGTTAGCGTCATCCAGCGGCGCGTCAACCTCATCGAGCATGCAGAACGGCGCCGGGTTCAACTTGAAGATCGCAAAAACCAGTGCCAATGCGGTCAGGGCTTTTTCCCCGCCGGAGAGCAAATGGATGGTGCTATTCTTCTTCCCTGGCGGCTGCGCCATGATCGTTACCCCTGTATCGAGTAGATCTTCGCCCGTCAGTTCCAAATACGCGCGCCCGCCACCGAAAACTTTTGGGAAAAGCGCCTGTAAACCGCCATTGATCTGATCAAAGGTATCTTTGAAGCGGTTACGGGTTTCCTTATCGATCTTGCGGATAACGTTTTCCAGCGTCTCCAGTGCTTCGACCAGATCAGCGTCCTGCGCATCCAGATACCGCTTACGCTCAGACTGCTGCGTGTATTCGTCGATGGCCGCGAGGTTGATCGCGCCCAGGCGTTGAATCCGCGCATTGATGCGTTCGAGTTCTTCTTCGGCTTCGCGTTCACTGGCTTGCGCGGTTAATGTCGCAAGTACGCCGTTGAGATCGTAGCCGTCTTCGAGCAATTGATCCTGCAAGGCCTTGCGGCGCACGGTCAGGGCTTGCCATTCCATGCGCTGCTGTTCGAGTTGGCCGCGAATCAATTGCGATTGTTGTTCAGCCTGAGTCCGGCGTTTTTCCGCGTCGCGCAATTCGCGGTCAGCGTCTTCCAGGGCGATCTGCGCGGTCTTGAGTTCTTCGTCGACGGTCATGCGCTTGTCGAGCAGCTCTTCGAGTTTCAGGCGCAGCTCTTCCAGCGGCGCCTCGCCCTCCTCCAGGTTCAGACTCAACTGTTCGCGTTTTTCAGTCAGGCGCTCGGACTGCATTTCCAGACGCTCGAGCGCCTGACGCGTGGAGTCATGCTGCGCGCGCAACGAGCCGAGTCGCACGGCCAATTGATGCGCATGATCCTTGTGCTGCCGCGCTTCCTGACGCACACGATCAAGGCGTTCGCGCAGGCTGTCACGCTGGGCCAGCAGCAACTCGCGCTGCTCAGTGTCCAGCGCCATGGCATCCAGCGCTTCCTGCAAGTGCATGCGCGCTTCGCCGACTTGTTCGTGCTCAAGCTCGCGTTGTTCGCCGAGTTCGATCAGCTCTTCATCGAGACGGGTGCGACGCAGAGTCAGCTGTTCGGCCTTGGCTTTGCCGGCGGACAACTGAGCTTTCAATTCGCCTTGCTGGCGCGCTTCGTCTTGCAGCAAACGACGCAAATGTTCGCGACCGTTTTCCTGCTGACGCTGTTGCGCACGCAGGGTTTGCAGACGGGTTTCCATGGCTTCGACGGTGGTTTCTTTCTCTTCGCGTTCGAGGTGCAGCGCTTCGATTTCCTGGCCACGGGCGAGCATGCCGCTCTCCGCTTCGCTGGCACGTCGTACGCGCAGGAAATGCCGACCGACCCAGTAACCGTCGCGGCTGATCAAACTCTCGCCAGCGCTCAACTGCCCGCGTAAAGCCAAGGCTTGCTCAAGGCTGTCGACCGGTTTGACCTGACCGAGCCATGGCGACAGATCGATCTGCGCGTCGACTTTATCCAGCAAGCTGCCCGCCACTCGCACGCCATCGCTGGCCGGGCTGAGCAGGCGCAGATCGCCCTGAGTGAAACCGGACAAATCGAAGCCACTGAAGTCGTCGACCAGCACCGCTTGCAGATCGGCGCCGAGCACGGTTTCCACCGCCAATTCCCAACCGGCCTCGACCTTCAAACCTTCAGCCAGGCGCGGACGCTCGGTGAGGTTGTGCTCCTTCAGCCACTCGGCGGTGCCGGTGCCTGGATCGAGCGCGGCTTGCTGCAAGGCTTCAAGGGATGCGAGCCGACCATTGAGGCGCTGCAAATCGCCCTGCGCCTGCTGCTGCGCGGTCAGCGCTTGCTGCAATTCCTGGCGCAGTTGTTCGAGTTTTTCGACCTGCGCTTCTTCGCTGGTCTGCAAATCTTCGAGGGTCGCTTCGGACTCGGCGAGCTGCTCGTTGAGCTCCATGATCGCCGCGTCTTCCGGGTCGGCCGAGAGCAACGCGCGCTCTTCGCTGAGACGTTTCTGTCGGTCAGCGAGGCGCTCCATGCTGCTTTCCAGCTGCTGGATGCGCGACTGCTGCACCTCGGCCTGACGGCGCGGTTCGGCGGCAGTCAGGTTGAAAGCGTCCCACTGTTCCTGCCAGCCGTGCATGACGCTTTCGGAATCTTCCAGCGCCGCAGCGGCTTCTTCGGCGGCCGCGCTGGTGACTTCTTGCTCGGGGGTGAGCATGTCCAGCTCTTCGCCGAGGGTCAGCAGCAGAGTGCGGTCGTGGCCCAGATGCGATTCGGTTTCGAGGCGGGCGCGCTCGGCTTCTTTCAGATCGTCCTGCAACTGCCGCAGACGTTGCTGGCCGTGCTGGATGCTCTGTTCGACCCGGGCGATGTCACCGCCGACCGAATAGAAGCGCCCTTGCACCAGATTGAAGCGCTCGGACAGATCATGGTGACCGTCGCGCAAGCGTTCGATGGCCGCATCAGCATTTCGCTGCTCAGCGACCAAAGCTTCGAAACTGATTTCCTGGGTGCCGATGATCGACTCGCGCTGACCGACCTGATCATTCAGATCCTGCCAGCGCAGGGCCGACAGTTGCGCCTTGAGCTGACGCTCCTCGGCTTTGAATTCTTGGTACTTCTTCGCCGCTTCGGCCTGACGGTGCAGGCGTTCGAGTTGACGCTCGAGCTCATCGCGCAAGTCAGTCAGACGCGCGAGGTTTTCGTGGGTGCGGCGGATGCGGTTTTCGGTCTCGCGACGGCGCTCTTTATATTTCGAGATGCCCGCGGCTTCTTCAATAAAGTTACGCAGGTCTTCGGGCTTGGATTCGATCAGCTTGGAGATCATCCCCTGCTCGATGATCGAGTAGCTGCGCGGGCCGAGACCGGTGCCGAGGAAGATATCGGTGATGTCGCGACGACGGCATTTGGTGCCGTTGAGGTAATACGTGGTCTGGCTGTCGCGGGTGACTTTGCGGCGAATCGAGATTTCGGCGTAGGCCGCGTATTCGCCCAGCAGCGTGCCGTCGGAGTTGTCGAAAACCAGCTCGATACTGGCCTGACTCACCGGCTTGCGGCTGGTCGAGCCGTTGAAGATGACGTCGGTCATCGACTCGCCACGCAGGTTTTTCGCTGAGCTTTCGCCCATCACCCAACGGACGGCGTCGATGATGTTCGACTTGCCGCAACCGTTCGGCCCGACCACCGCCGCCATGTTACTGGGGAAGTTTACCGTGGTCGGGTCGACGAAGGATTTGAATCCCGCGAGTTTGATGCACTTGAGCCGCACGCTTAAGCGCCCGTCAAGGCAGCAACCACCAGATCGCAGCTGCGCTGGCCGTAAGCCGTGAGCACGATGCGGATCTGCGGCAAATCACGGGCCAGCACGGCGGCCAACAGGCGTTCGAACAGTTCGAGGAACTCGCTCATTTCCGCCTTGCGCTGTTCGAGGGCGAGGAAGTAGGCGCGGCTCATCGCCGGCTGCAGGTTCTCGACCGTTTCTTGCAGGTAAGGATTGTTGGCGAACGGATAGGCGGCGCGCATCACGCTGAAGCTGTCATCGACAAAGCTGCGGATGTCCTGACGCTCGTAGCTGGCGGTAAGGCGCTGCTGGATCTGCACGAACGGCGCCATGTCCGACTGGACTTGCCAGCCATTGGCCACCGAGTTGCCGAGCAGGATGTACAGCTCGCTCATCAGCGTGCACAGGCTCTGCACCTTATGCGGCGTCATTTCGGTGACGTGCGCACCACGGCGCGGCAGGATCGCGATCAGGTGGCGGCGTTCAAGGATCAGCAAGGCTTCACGAACGGAGCCGCGGCTGACATTGAGGGCCAGCGTGACCTTTTGTTCCTGGATGCGCTCTCCCGGCTTCATTTCGCCACGAATGATGCGTTCGGCGAGGTGGTGAGCGATTTGCTCGGCGAGGCTGTCCGGCGCCTTGAACGTCATGGTTGTCCTTCAAACTCTATCGATCTGCACAAGCGGCGCAGTGTAGCGCAAATGCGGGCTCATGGCGGAGTGCCCACTCAGCGGTTTTTGGCACGATTCCCGCAGATTTCTTTAGAAAACCAAACAAAAAACCAGGCTGACCAATGAAGGTCAATACTGAATAGACACGTTGTTGATCGACGAAATGGATTTTCCTGACCTTTAAGTCAGAAAACCATTGACCGAAAAGTCAGACCTGCTAAATTCGGCTCAAGTCGGTTAACAACAATAATGAGTCTGCGAGGCCTTCCGTGATCCAGTTTTTACTTAACCAGGAACTCCGTAGCGAGCACGCCCTGGACCCGAATCTGACCGTGCTCAATTACCTGCGTGAACACGTTGGCAAATCCGGCACTAAAGAAGGTTGCGCCAGCGGTGACTGCGGCGCCTGCACTGTAGTGGTCGGCGAGTTGCAAACGGATGACGATGGCCGCGAACACATTCGCTATCGCAGCCTCAACTCGTGCCTGACCTTTGTTTCGTCGCTGCACGGCAAACAGTTGATCAGCGTCGAAGACCTCAAGCACAAAGGTGAACTGCACAGCGTGCAGAAAGCCATGGTCGAGTGCCACGGTTCGCAGTGCGGTTTCTGCACCCCCGGTTTCGTCATGTCGCTGTTCGCCCTGCAAAAGAACAGCGATGCGCCCGATCACGCCAAGGCCCACGAAGCGCTGGCCGGCAACCTCTGCCGCTGCACCGGCTACCGGCCGATTCTGGCGGCTGCCGAACAATCCTGCTGCGGCAAGCAACCGGATCAGTTCGATGCCCGCGAAGCGGACACCATTGCTCGTCTGAAAGCTATCGCCCCGACCGATATCGGCGAACTGAACAGTGGCGACAAGCGCTGCCTGGTGCCGCTGACCGTCGCCGATCTGGCCGACCTTTATGACGCTTATCCCCAAGCGCGCCTGCTCGCTGGCGGCACCGATCTGGCGCTGGAAGTCACCCAGTTCCACCGCACCCTGCCGGTGATGATCTACGTCGGCAACGTCGCGGAAATGAAGCGCATCGAAACCTTCGATGACCGCATCGAAATCGGCGCCGCCACCGCCCTCTCCGACTGCTACGAAGCGTTGAACGCCGAGTACCCGGACTTCGGCGAACTGCTGCACCGCTTCGCCTCGCTGCAAATCCGCAACCAGGGCACCCTCGGCGGCAACATCGGCAACGCCTCGCCGATCGGTGACTCGCCACCGCTGCTGATCGCCCTCGGCGCGCAAGTGGTGCTGTGCAAAGGCGAAACCCGCCGCACCTTGAACCTCGACGATTACTTCATCGACTACAAGGTCACGGCCCGTCAGGAAAGTGAGTTCATCGAGAAGATCATCGTGCCGCGCGCCACGGCTGAACAGTTGTTCCGCGCCTACAAAGTCTCCAAGCGTCTGGACGATGACATCTCCGCCGTCTGCGCCGCGTTCAACCTGCGCGTCGAAAACGGCGTGATCACCGATGCGCGCATGGCCTTCGGCGGTATGGCCGCGATCCCGAAACGCGCTGCCCACTGTGAAGCTGCGCTGATCGGTGCGCCGTTCAACAACGCTGTGGTCGAACGGGCCTGCGCCGCACTGGCGGAGGATTTCACGCCGCTCTCGGACTTCCGCGCCAGCAAGGAATATCGCCTGCTCAGTGCGCAAAACCTGCTGCGTAAATACTTCATCGAACTGCAAACACCGCACATCGAGACTCGGGTGACCGCTTATGTCTAACCATCACGGCGTAGAGAAAACCCAAGCTGAACTGGCTGAATTGTTCGCCAAGGATCTGACCTCCGGTGTCGGCCGCAGCGTCAAGCACGACAGCGCCGCCAAGCACGTGTCCGGTGAAGCGCAGTACATCGATGACCGCCTGGAATTCCCCAACCAGTTACACCTGTATGCACGCATGTCGGACCGCGCCCACGCGAAAATCATCAGCATCGACACTTCGCCGTGCTACGCCTTCGAAGGCGTGCGCATCGCCATCACCCACGAAGACGTGCCGGGCCTGAAAGACATCGGCCCGCTGATGCCGGGCGACCCGCTGCTGGCCATCGATGACGTGCAGTTCGTTGGTCAACCGGTGCTCGCCGTTGCGGCGAAAGATCTGAAAACCGCGCGCAAAGCCGCGATGGCCGCGATCATCGAATACGAAGACCTCGAACCGGTGCTCGACGTGATCGAAGCCTTGCGCAAACGCCACTTCGTCCTCGACAGCCACACCCACCAGCGCGGCGACTCAGCCTCTGCGTTGGCCACTGCTGAACACCGTATTCAAGGCACGCTGCACATCGGCGGTCAGGAACACTTCTACCTGGAGACGCAAATCTCCTCGGTAATGCCGACCGAAGACGGCGGCATGATCGTCTACTGCTCGACGCAGAACCCGACCGAAGTACAAAAACTGGTCGCCGAAGTGCTCGACGTGTCGATGAACAAAATCGTCGTCGACATGCGCCGCATGGGCGGTGGTTTCGGCGGCAAGGAAACTCAGGCCGCCAGTCCGGCGTGCCTGTGCGCGGTGGTTGCGCACCTCACCGGTCAGCCGACCAAGATGCGCCTGCCGCGCGTTGAAGACATGCTGATGACCGGCAAGCGTCACCCGTTCTACGTCGAATACGACGTTGGCTTCGACAGCACCGGGCGCCTGCACGGGATCAACATGGATCTGGCCGGCAACTGTGGCTGCTCGCCGGACTTGTCCGCGTCGATCGTTGACCGTGCGATGTTCCACTCGGACAACTCGTACTACCTCGGCGACGCGACCATCAACGGTCATCGCTGCAAGACCAACACCGCGTCGAACACTGCTTACCGTGGTTTCGGTGGCCCGCAAGGGATGGTCGCGATCGAAGAAGTGATGGACGCGATAGCCCGTCACCTGCACCTCGATCCGCTGGCTGTGCGCAAGGCCAACTACTACGGCAAGACCGAGCGCAACGTCACCCATTACTACCAGACCGTCGAGCACAACATGCTCGAGGAAATGACCGCCGAACTGGAAGAAAGCAGCCAGTATCACGAGCGTCGCGAAGCGATTCGTCGCTACAACGCCAACAGCCCGATCCTGAAAAAAGGCCTGGCGCTGACCCCGGTGAAATTCGGTATTTCCTTCACCGCGAGCTTCTTGAACCAGGCCGGCGCGCTGATCCACATCTACACCGATGGCAGCATCCATCTGAACCATGGCGGCACCGAAATGGGTCAGGGCCTGAACACCAAAGTTGCGCAGGTCGTGGCTGAAGTGTTCCAGGTGGAAATCGATCGCGTGCAGATCACCGCGACCAACACCGACAAGGTGCCGAACACCTCGCCGACCGCGGCGTCCAGCGGCGCTGACCTGAACGGTAAAGCGGCGCAGAACGCGGCGGAAATCATCAAGAAACGTCTGGTCGAATTCGCTGCGCGTCACTTCAAAGTCACTGAAGAAGACGTTGAATTCCACAACGGCCATGTGCGGGTTCGCGACCACATCCTGACCTTTGAAGCGCTGATCCAGCAGGCGTATTTCAATCAGGTCTCGCTGTCGAGCACCGGCTTCTACAAGACCCCGAAAATCTACTACGACCGCAGCCAGGCGCGCGGCCGTCCGTTCTACTACTTCGCCTTCGGCGCGGCATGCTGCGAAGTGATCGTCGACACCCTGACCGGCGAATACAAGATGCTGCGCACCGACATCCTGCACGACGTCGGCGCCTCGTTGAACCCGTCCATCGACATCGGTCAGGTTGAGGGTGGCTTCATCCAGGGCATGGGCTGGCTGACCATGGAAGAGCTGGTCTGGAACAACAAAGGCAAGCTGATGACCAACGGCCCGGCCAGCTACAAGATCCCGGCCGTGGCGGACATGCCGCTGGATCTGCGGGTGAAACTGGTGGAAAACCGCAAGAACCCGGAAGACACGGTGTTCCATTCCAAGGCTGTCGGTGAACCACCGTTCATGCTCGGGATTGCTTCGTGGTGCGCGATCAAGGATGCCGTGGCGAGCCTCGGGGATTACAAGCATCAGCCGCAGATTGATGCGCCGGCGACGCCGGAGCGGGTGTTGTGGGGTTGTGAGCAGATGCGGCAGTTGAAGGCGGTGAAGGCCGTCGAAGCTGAGACCGAGTTGGCTCCGCTCTAAAGACCGAGGCGCGGCCATTCGCGAGCAAGCTCGCTCCCACAGGGATTTGTGCTGACTGTTGGACTTGTACAAATCCAAATGTGGGAGCGAGCTTGCTCGCGAAGAGGCCCGAACAGACAACGATGTTGTAGGGGTGAACTATGTACAACTGGATCGACGCCCTCGCCGACCTGCAGAACCAGGGCGAACCCTGTGTGCTGGTGACGATCATCGAAGAACTCGGCTCGACGCCACGCAACGCCGGCTCGAAAATGGTCATCAGCGCCAACCAGAGCTTCGACACCATCGGTGGCGGGCATCTGGAATACAAAGCCATGCAGATCGCCCGCGAGATGCTCGCCAGCGGTAAGCAGGACACCCATCTGGAGCGTTTCAGCCTCGGCGCGAGTCTTGGCCAGTGCTGCGGCGGCGCCACCGTGTTGCTGTTCGAACCGATGGGCCAGGTGCAGGCGCAAATCGCCGTGTTCGGTGCCGGCCACGTCGGCCGCGCTTTGGTGCCGCTGCTCGCCAGCCTGCCCTGCCGGGTGCGCTGGATCGATTCGCGTGATGCCGAATTCCCCGAACACATCCCCCACGGCGTGCGTAAAATCGTGTCCGAAGAGCCTGTGGATGAAATCGATGACCTGCCCGCCGGCAGTTATTGCATCGTCATGACCCACAACCATCAGCTCGACCTTGAACTCACTGCCGCGATCCTCAAACGCAACGACTTCGCCTACTTCGGCCTGATTGGCTCGAAGACCAAACGCGCGAAGTTCGAACACCGTCTGCGCGATCGCGGTTTCGACAGTGGCGTCGTGCAACGCATGCGCTGCCCGATGGGCATTGGCGAAGTCAAAGGCAAACTGCCTGTGGAAATCGCCATCTCCATCGCCGGCGAAATCATCGCCACCTATAACGCCAACTTCGGCCAGCAGACTGCCAGCGCCGAACCGATTGCCAAACTGCTGCCGGTTTCACGGCGCAGTCAGGCCGCCAAACTCAAAGCCTCAAACTGATTAGAGAACCCTCATGCCTTTGACTCGCAAAGCCTACCGCGCCGCCATCCTGCACAGCATTGCCGACCCCGCCGAAGTCGGGATCGAAGCCTCCTACGAGTATTTCGAGGATGGCCTGCTGGTGGTCGATGGCGGCAAGATCAGCGCCCTTGGCCACGCCAGTGATTTGCTGCCGACCCTGCCGGCGGACATCGAAATCACCCAATATCAGGACGCCCTGATCACCCCGGGCTTCATCGACACGCACATTCACTTGCCGCAAACCGGCATGGTCGGCGCCTACGGCGAACAACTGCTCGACTGGCTGAACACCTACACCTTCCCGTGCGAAAGCCAGTTCGGCGACAAGGCCCACGCTGACGACGTCGCGGACATCTTCATCAAGGAACTGCTGCGCAACGGCACCACCACCGCGCTGGTATTCGGTAGCGTGCATCCGCAGTCGGTGAATTCGTTCTTTGAAAAGGCCGAGCAGCTCGATCTGCGCATGATCGCCGGCAAGGTGATGATGGACCGCAACGCGCCGGATTATCTGACCGATACTGCCGAATCCAGCTACGTCGAAAGCAAAGCGCTGATCGAGCGCTGGCACGGCAAGGGTCGTCTGCACTATGCCGTCACCCCGCGTTTCGCACCGACCAGCACCCCGGAGCAACTGACCCTCGCCGGGCAACTGCTGACTGAATACCCGGATCTGTACATGCAGACCCACATCAGCGAGAACCTCAAGGAAATCGAGTGGGTCAAGGAGCTGTTCCCGGAGCGCAAGGGCTACCTCGACGTTTACGACCATTACAAATTGCTTGGCGAGCGCTCGGTGTTCGCCCACGGCGTGCACTTGTGCGACGACGAATGCGCGCGTCTGGCGGAAACCGGCTCGGCGATCTCGTTCTGCCCGACGTCGAACTTCTTCTTGGGTAGCGGCTTGTTCAATCTGCCGATGGCCGAGAAGCACAAACTCAACGTCGGTCTGGGCACTGACGTCGGCGGCGGCACCAGTTTTTCGCTGCTGCAAACGCTGAACGAAGCGTACAAAGTGATGCAACTGCAAGGTGCGCGACTGAGCCCGTTCAAGTCGCTGTATCTGGCGACGCTGGGCGGCGCGCGGGCGCTGCGTCTGGAAGACAAGATCGGCAACCTGCAACCGGGTTCCGACGCTGACTTCCTGGTGCTGGATTACAACGCTACACCGCTGCTGAGCTACCGCTTGAAGCAGGCCAACAACATTGCCGAGTCGTTGTTTGTGTTGATGACACTGGGCGATGACCGCACGGTGCAGCAGACGTATGCGGCGGGGGCTTTGGTGCATCAGCGCTAAGCTTTTTCCCAGGCATAAAAAATCCCCCGGCGGTGTACACCCCGGGGGATTTTTATTGCCTGTCAGATCGTCTTCGCGAGCAAGCCCGCTCCCACAGGGGGAATGCATTTCAAATGTGGGAGCGGGCTTGCTCGCGAAGGGGCCGACTCGGTATCACTTAGAGCTTGGCGCTCGAGCGACCAGGCTTCTTGGTCTGCAACAAATGCGAAAACACCGCATGCAAATCATCCGACGCGCTTTCTTCGTCGAGGTTGAGCTTGCTGTCGATGTGATCCATGTGATGCATCATCAAACGCACCGCCAGATCGCCGTCGCGCTTTTCAATCGCGTCGATCAACTGGGTGTGTTCGTCGTAGGAACAGTGCGAACGGTTGCCGCTTTCATACTGGGCAATGATCAGCGACGTCTGCGACACCAGGCTGCGCTGGAAGCTGATCAACGGCGCGTTCATCGCCGCTTCCGCGAGTTTCAGGTGGAATTCGCCCGACAGACGAATACCGGCGCCGCGATCACCGCGCGAGAAGCTGTCGCGCTCATCGTTGACCATCTGCCGCAGCTCGGCGATCTGCTCGGCGGTGGCGTGTTGCACCGCCAGTTCAGTGATCGCGCGCTCGACCAGACGACGGGCGAGGAACACCTGCCGCGCCTCTTCAATGCTCGGGCTGGCGACGACGGCGCCACGATTCGGCCGCAACAGCACGACGCCTTCATGGGCCAGACGCGACAGCGCGCGGCGAATGATGGTGCGGCTGACCCCAAAGATTTCCCCCAGCGCTTCTTCGCTCAACTTGGTGCCGGGCGCCAGACGCTGTTCGAGGATGGCCTCGAAGATATGCGCGTAGACAATATCGTCCTGGGTTCCGCTGCGGCCGGCTTTGCCTGCTCGCGGTTGTTTCTTGAGGGGTTGCAACTGTTCGTTCATGGGCACTCGAGTCGGGAGAACTGCGGCGAATAGACCGTGACTGTAATACGGCACAGTAGGTCGCTGGCAAGTATCGCGTAAAAAACACCGCGATTGTACACAATGGATGGTGGCAACACGACTGTACGGCTGTTTGTGAGTTCGGCTGTATTGCAACGATCCGTTACGATTGAGTTTAGGCTTGATCCCGAAATCCGCCGCCCGACCACAATTCCCCCCTGTGGGAGCGGGCTTGCTCGCGAAAGCGGTGTATCCGTCGCCATTTGCGTTGGCTGACACACCGCCTTCGCGAGCAAGCCC